>DATBNI010000517.1:0-2584 GCA_036554425.1 Psychromonas sp. | reverse complement strand
TACCAGTACCCTCGCACGTTTAAGCAAGAGCTGCGTGATCCCGGCTTTTTTAAAACGCCTTCCCGGTGTGCAGGGTTATGAATTAGTCTTTTATCCGAAAATAGAAAATTTTCCCAGTAAAGATCTGCTCGCCGATACTCGAAAAACCAACCAGCAGATTGAGAAAATGATTTTAGAATGTGATGAGCAATATATGTGGGTCCACCGCCGTTTTAAAACACGCCCGGAAGGTGAAGCTTCTTTCTATTAAAGAGAGGTTAATTCACCTTTCACAGCAAAATAACTATAGCCAACTACTTGAAGATCCGTATTCAAGTCATTTGGCTATAGTTATCTGCTTTACTGTTATCAATCTAAAAATTTATTCCATATTTTTATTACATTCTTCCTTTCCTGAATAAATTGATCATCTTTAACGATCCGCATTTTTTTATTCAAGGTTAATCGGTGCGCCGCATCACGCAGTGCACAATAAGCATCGGTCAGTTTTTTTGCTTCATCTAAAGTTAATAAGCCCAGCTTTCGGCATGTTTCGAAAATACGCAGATTATCGGACCATTTGCACAATACCTTACCGCAACGACAGGCATAGGCTAAAACTAAATATTGGGCAAGAAATTCGATATCAACCATGCCTCCGGGCGACTGTTTTAAATCAAACAGCCCCGCTTTTTCCCGGCTTAAATGTTTGCGCATCTTAGTGCGCATTTTTCTTACATCTGTTGCTAACTCACTGTTATTGCGAGATTGTAATAGCACAGTTTCTCTGGCTTCATTAAACTTAGCAAGTATTAGCTTATCGTAAAAAACGGCCCGAGCGCGTACCAATGCCTGATGTTCCCATGTCCATGCATTATTTTGTAAATATTTTTTATAACTGTCAATACTCGACACCAATAGACCTGAATCACCCGATGGGCGTAAACGCATATCTATCTCATACAAAATCCCGGAATTAGTGCGTGAACTAAATAAATGAATAATGCGCTGCGCCAGACGAAAATAAAAAAGTTGATTGTCTATGCTGCGCTGTCCGTTTGTTTCCCCTTTAATATCATCATCATGTAAAAAAACGACATCAAGGTCAGAGCCGTAACCTAACTCTATTCCGCCCATTTTCCCGTAGCCGATGACGGCAAAACCTTTACGATCAGAATCGATGACGTTACTCGGCAAACCAAATTTTTCGACCATCTGTAACCAGGCAATCTGCACCACATAATCCATTATAGCTTCGCTTAAGTAGGTGAGATGATCACTGACCTGAGGTAATTTAATGGATTTTTCAATATCAGCTGCCGCAATATATAAAAACTGAATCTGCTTAAATTGGCGCAAAGCTTCCATCTGCTGCTCCATATCATCTTCGGGGATACGTAACATAAACAGCTGTAACTCTGCTCTGTAATTGTCTAATTTTGTGGGCTGATAGAGTTCCTGCGGATCTAATAATTCATCTAATAAAATGGGATGACGAGCGAGTTGAGAGGCGACCCTGGTGCTGGCATTACACAGTTTTAAGAGCTGCTTTAAGGCTCCGTCATTCTCATTTAATAACTCTAAATAGGCAGTGCGGCTGATTATTTTTAATAACAACGCAGTTATACGATTAAGTAACTCGACGGGATCTGCATAGCTGCATATAAGCTCAATCATACGCGGCATCAGTTTATCTAAGGTCGCTTGACCACGCGGACCTATCGGCCGTTTTTTCAATTCCTCTTTGAACGCGCTTAACGCACTTGCAAAGCGGCCGGCGAGCGACTCATCCAGGCCCTTTTCATTTAACAAACGGGCAGCTTCCTGTTGACTTAAATGTAAAGACCATAACTCAGACAAGGCCTGTTCGGCTTCATCATGGGTCTCCTCTTGATCCCCGATAACCCAATTAAATTCAGCATGAACACACCCCATCACTTGATTTAATTTATGATAAAAATCTTGCCAGTTGGGATAACCCATCACGGTAATTAAACGTAATTTATCCAGCTCATTATCCGGCAAAGTTTGAGTTTGCTGATCGCCGATTTGCTGCAGAACATTTTCGACTGCACGTAAAAAATGATAAGCATCAAGCAAGCTTTGGGCCCGCTCCTTAGGCACCTCACCTATTTCAGCAAGTACCTTTAGGGTTTCCCGCAAACCTCTACATTGCAGCTCGGCCCGGCGCCCGCCGCGAATCAATTGAAATGCTTGCGCTACAAATTCAATTTCCCGGATCCCGCCTTTACCCAGTTTAATATTATCTTTCAGCCCCTTCCTGCGCACCTCGGAGCTGATCATGGCTTTCATTTTACGTAATGATTCAATCGCACTAAAATCGATATAACGGCGGTAAACAAAGGGCTTCAATAACGCTTCAAGCGTTTTTTTGTAATCTCCTTCTTCACCAATCACCCGCGCTTTAACCATTGCATATCTTTCCCAGTCGCGGCCGTGACTTTGATAATAATCTTCTATGGATGCAAAGTTGGTGACTAAGGGACCGGACTCACCAAAGGGACGCAGGCGCATATCGACACGGTAAACAAAACCGTCAACCGTTATTTGATGCAACGCGGCTATAATGCGTTGCCCGAGTTTA
>DATBNI010000486.1:0-1806 GCA_036554425.1 Psychromonas sp. | reverse complement strand
TGGTTGTGATGTTAATGAACATTGCACCCTACGGTGTATTTTTCTTGATGGCGAAATTATTTACGGAAATCGGATTAGATGCAATTAGCAATTTGTTAAGCTACTTTTTAGTGCTTTCTGCGACGCTGCTGCTGCACGGTTTAATCACTTACGGTATCTGTTTTAAAGCCTTTACCGGTCTTAATCCTCTCGTCTTTTTAAAGAAAATGGAAACCGCCATCACCTTTGCTTTTTCAACGGCATCATCAAATGCAACCATTCCGGTCACACTTGAAACAGCGACCAAGCATTTAGGTGTTTCAAATAAAGTGGCATCATTTACCGTGCCGCTGGGTGCCACCATCAATATGGACGGTACTGCAATAATGCAGGGGGTTGCGACGGTCTTTATCGCACAGGCCTTTAATATTGATTTGTCCTTAGCTGATTACGGCGCGGTGATACTGACTGCAACACTGGCATCGGTTGGAACAGCCGGGGTGCCCGGTGTCGGACTTATTATGCTGGCGATGGTCCTTAATCAGGTGGGTCTGCCGGTTGAAGGGATCGCCATTATTATGGGTGTGGACAGATTGTTGGATATGATCCGTACCGCTGTTAATATCACGGGCGACTGTGTTGTTACCTGTATTGTCGCTAAATCTGAGGGTGAAATGGATATTGATGTGTTTAATGATCCTAACGCGGGCGATAAAGAGGAAGAGCTGCGTCTCCATCAATTAGGGGTAGAAGCGGAAGCCGAAGCCGAAAGATTAAGAAACGCATAAATCCGCTGAAAATAGCAGCCCCTTTAGTGTCAAGTTAAAGGGGCTTTTTCGTTTTGAGGATTTACTCTTTAACCTTTATTTCTTAACTAAGGCGTCAATGATAGCGCACTGGGCGTTGTGATCACCCTGGCACAGCCTGGAAATTTCTTTCAGGCTGTTTAATAAAATTTGCTGCTGATCTATCCTGTACTGTAACTCTTCTATTTTTTGCATTGTGATGGCTTTTACATCTGCACTGCTGCGGGTTTTATTTTCAGATAACAGCAGTAACGCCTTGCTTTCTTTCAAGTTAAAACCCGTCTCTTTGGTTCTTTTGATAAAATGTGACCGTTTCGATTAATTAATTTTTCATATTTATCTCTTTCTATGCTTATTAAATCAGTCATGCCGGTGAGGAAAAACACAATAATCATCTCTTAGCTCGCTTATTCTTAGTAAGATGAAAGATAAAAACTGCTGTTTTGCAATGTTAATGTCAATTATTTAGCAAATATGAATAAAATATTCGGCAGGTTAAAGATGCGTTTATTTTAATATATTTAAATTTGTGATGCAGATCACACTTTGAAAGTTTCTTTAAAAACAATGTGATATGATTTTTTAAAGAAAAACTTGCTTTAATCTGACGTTTTGGACTGTGTTATTTTTCAAATAACCTTAAAATTTACCATCTTCCAATACTGTAATGAGTAGTGTAATTTATGCGGATATTATCGATGGAAGCGGTAAATCTGTAAAAATTGACATGATGTCAGCCTAGTAAAAACTTCAATTGCAAACCGTTGCAATTTTGTTACTTCAGTCACAGCGAGTTAAGCTTCCCTGTCACGATTTTCTATTCTTGTGAAGATGCTGATTCCGGAATCTTTACACAGATTAGTGAGATATGAATGTAACAAATATTATTAAATTAGGATAACAAATGCAAAACAACACAATCGAAGAGATTCAACTAGCTGCAACTGAGTTAGGTGATCTGCAAATTATCGAAACGTTAACTTCATTCGCCATTAAAAAGACGCTAGAAGAACATGAGCTA
>DATBNI010000465.1:0-8278 GCA_036554425.1 Psychromonas sp. | reverse complement strand
TGATACCGCCAATGCTGGCGGCTTTATTTGGAGGTTATTATGCAACCACTCGACCAAACTCGCTTTGATAATTTGTATCAAGCTTACCTCAACGAATTAATCTTGCAAGGTAAAAGCCCCAAAACAAACGGCTGTTATAGCCGCTGCCTTCGTCAAGTCACCGGAAATATCACAGGATGACCAGGCGCCGGGTTCGCCGAGCGCATCTAAAATACCTAAGGGACGAGACAACCAATGTGACAATGCATCCCCCGCTACTATTGAACGAATTTTTCCTTTGCTTGTACCATAAATATTTTTGCAAATTTCTGCGATATTATCAAAATCAAGATCGGTCAACTTAACGCTTCTTAGTATACAATCCACCCCTACTCTTAATATATTGGTGAATTATCTATATGTTATTTATGTTAAAAAAATGGATAGGTGCTTTGCTGATGCCGCTTCCTTTAGGCTTAATGCTTTTTTTGTTCGCACTTATTTTACTGTTTTTCACACAAAAACAGAAACTCGCTAAAGTTAATTTACTATTGAGTTTTATACTTTTATTTTTATTCAGTTTTATGCCCGTTTCTGAGCAGCTGGTGCAGTCATTAGAGTCTCAATATCCGCCTGTTATGCAGCCGGCACAGAACTTCAAATATATTTTATTATTAGGCTCGGGCGGTATTGCCGATCCCAGTTTACCCGTAACAGGGCAATTATCAGCAGTGGCATTAAGTCGGTTTGCTGAGGCGTTGCGTTTGTATCAGGCCAATCCAAACGCAACCTTGGTGGTTTCGGGGGGAAATTTTGGAGATCTTAAATCTCACGCATTATTGATGCAGGAATTGGCCATCACAATGAACATTGCTAAAGATAAAATTATCCGCTTGGATAACACCTTGGATACCGATGACGAAGCCAAACAAATGTCGGAAATTATCAGAGGACAATCCGCCGTTTTAGTGACCTCGGCGACGCATATGCCACGTTCAATGCGGCTTTTTCATCAATATAATACATCCCCCATCCCGGCACCGGCGAATTATTTGGCTAAAAAACGCTCAGGAGAAACGCCTTCTTATTATTATATTCCCTCATCCAAGTACCTTGATAAAACAAAGGTTGCCTGGCATGAATACCTAGGTAAATTACAAAATTGGTTGAAAGAGCAACTTTAAAATCAAAAAAAAAGATAAGCATTGCTTATCTTTTTTAACTGCCTGACTTAATAGTGATATTTATAATAACTGTGCACCTTGCTTAACAACCGCCTGCGCAACCACCATATGCTCACCGTTGAAAGAGATCGCAGGGGATCCGTAAAGCTCATAACCCTGTGCTAATAATGCAGTAATACGTGCGCAAAAATCAGCATCATCTTTACCTGTGACTAATTTGTATTTATTTTCCGGCATCTTCATTTCCTTTTTAATAACGGTATTTCCCTAAAAGTCAGCATAGGGATATTCATTACAAAAGGAAACTAAATAAATAAAAAACGTGAACATCTGCTTAGATGAAAAAAACAGGGCAGATTATTCCCTGTCTTCCTGAGCTATCTTTTAAGGCCGGTAAACCTTAACGTTGTCAAAGCCCGCTTCTTTTAAATACAAGGCCTGCAGTTTGCTCATGACACCTCGATCGCAGTATAAAAGGTAAACTTTATCCTGCGGCAGTGTTTCAAATTGGTTGGACAATTTAAAGAAAGGCAAGTGTTCAATGCTGACACCCTCAATCTCAAGCGGGGATTCCTCTGCTTCATCAGTTGATCTAATATCTAAAATAACTTCATTTTCTGCAAATTCAGAGACAGACTCAACTTCTAATATTTCTGTCTGTAGCGCTTTTTCAATATCACGAATATCTATTGTGGCAGCCTTATTGACAACCTCTTCGATCAGCGAAAGATCAAATTTCGCCTCTTCTTTCTCGATTTTACTCATCACAGCTTTGACCGTTGGACGCTGCGAAATAACCCCGCAATACTCAGGAATAGTCTCAGAAATTTCGGCTGTACCAATGGCACGGGCACAATCAATAATATCCTGCTTATCAGTCGCCACCAGCGGGCGTAGAATAAGCATATCAGTGACTTTGTCAATCACCGACAAATTACGCAGCGTTTGACTGGAGACTTGCCCTAATGCTTCTCCGGTAACCAGAGCCTCGACATCTAAACGTTCAGCAACGAGGGTGGCAGCACGCATCATCATACGTTTGAGAATCACCCCCATTTGACCGTTTTCTACTTTTTCCAGGATCTCAGCCACCACAGGTTCAAAGGGGACTGAAATAAATTTGACCCGATGGGAAGCACCAAAACGATTCCACAACTGATAAGCGACCTGCTTAACGCCAATCTCATGTGCCGCGCCGCCAAGATTAAAGAAGCAGTAATGAACGCGGGAGCCGCGTTTAAGTAACTGATAACTTGAAACGCCGGAATCAAAACCACCGGAAATTAATGATAAAACAGACTCTTGAGTGCCTAACGGGAAACCGCCTAATCCAGGATGTTTTTTATCAATAAAGAAAAGTTTATCGTTATTGATTTCTAAATGGACAGTAATATCTTGCCCTTTTAATTTCACACCCAGCGCATCTGTATGTTGATTTAAACCGCCACCCACATAACGCTCAGCTTCTATTGAAGAGAAATCGTGTGTGCCGATGCGTTTAACACGCACACAAAAGGTTTTTCCGTCCAGCGAGTTACCCACAATAGCCCGGGTTTGCTCATAAACATCATGCAAATCCGTAAAGCCAGATTCTTTTACTTCTAAAAAGTGTGCAATACCCGGGGTACTGCTTAATAACAGAATCAGATTCGCTTTGTTTTCAGCGCTTTCATTTTCGGTGCGAACAATGATCTTATCCCACTCCAAAATTACTTTAACCTGTTCATCATGACGCGTTAATACATTACGGATATTACCCTGTAACATTTTGCTAAAACGTTTACGAACAGGACGACTTTTCATCATAATTTCGGGGAAAAGTTTAACGATAAATTTCATGGGAGTTCACTGTTTTAATTTAAAGAAGTGCGAATTATACGCACTACAACTTTGTGCGCAATCTTTACTAGGCTTGCAACTTTGTTAACTTCACTTCGCAGCTACCAAGATCAGCAGCAATATACAGAACATTATCAGTAATGGTAATACTGAAACTCATCGAACGTTCGACTAAGGCAGCTAATTGCTGAATCTGTTCAAACTCAAACTGATAAACTTGTGCATTGATAGTTGCGAAGTCCTTCTGGGATTGTTTCCACCACACATTGCTTTTTGTATTGAAGCTATACACTTTAGTCATTTTTGCCTGACGACTGGCTTTTTTAATTCGCTCAAAAGCAGGCTCCCCCACGTCGATCCATAATAAAAATTCTTCACTGTAGTTTTTTGCCCAAATATCAGGATCATCAGCTTCACTTAATCCTTTAGTGAAGGTTAAGAATTCCTGGTTATTTAATACGTAAGCGAGGATACGGCTCATCATTCGTTCAGTCGTTTCTGAAGGATGTTGAGCAACAGTAACAGCGATTGATTCATAGATATCATTATCTAAATTAGATACGTTGATATTCATTTTAAAGATAGTAGGTTTCAGTGCCATTATTTTTCCAATTTAATGAAAAAAGCCACGTTTAAACGTGGCTTTTTATTGTGTATTTTGCGCTTCTCTTACGCGGTCATTTTAGCCAGCTCAGCACAGACCAGATCACCAAATTCGGCGGTGCTCACCAGATTGGCTTCGCCTTCTTTAGATAGATCCGAGGTTGAATAGCCATTTTCAAAGACACTCTGCATCGCAGACCAAAGGTTTTTCGCCTCTTTCTCCATCCCAAAACTCATTTCCAGCATCAGTGCAACAGAACCTATCATTGAATATGGGTTGGCGATGCCTTTGCCTGCGATGTCCGGCGCACTGCCGTGTGAGGGTTCATAATAAGATTTTTCAGGACCTTTACAGGCTGATGGCATCAAACCTAAAGAGCCTAAGATACCGCCTCCCTGGTCACTTAAAATATCACCAAACATATTTTCCATGACCATCACATCAAACATGGTTGGTTTTAGACAAAGGTAGGTCGCAGCAGCATCCACCAGAATATTTTTAACTTCAACTTCTGGATAATTTTTGCTTTCTTCTTCAACAATTTCATTCCACAGCACGCTTGATTTTAAAACGTTTGATTTGTGAATGTTGTGCATCACTTTTTTGCGTTTCATCGATACTTCAAAGCCGACTTTGACTATTTGGCGGATCTGGTCTTCGTCATATTCAAGGACTTCACGTACAAAACGTTTGCCCTCTGCATTCACGCCCATCTCTTTTTCGCCGAAGTACAAACCACCCACCAATTCACGGATGATCATGATATCAATACCTTCACCGATCACAGAGGCTTTTAATGGCGAGAAATGTGCCAGACCTTTTGGTAAATAGACCGGACGGAAATTAGCATAGGTATTGTAACGACGGCGCAGCGGCAATAACGCGCCACGTTCAGGTTGTTCATCAACAGGGATTTTTTTAGAATCTTCGTGATTCAAGCCGATAGTCCCTTTTAGAATCGCATCCGCTTTATCACAAGCCGCTTTGGTTTCATCCGGAAAAGCATGTCCAGTTGCAAAATATGCAGCCGCACCGAATAAAACATCGTTAAGTTCAAAATTGATTTCCGGATTACGCTGTTCAACCAGTTTTAATACTTTCACCGCTTCTTTCATTACTTCCGGACCGATTCCGTCACCTGCCAGTAATGCAATGTTATATGTTGTCATTTTATTTCCCTGAATAATGAGTGTATTATTTTGTGAAGTATCATAAGTAAAAGCCCCCTTAGTTTCAAATCCAGGAGGACTTTTTTAGTTGATTTTTTTGATTTTGTTAAATAAACGGGTAAATTAAACCGGATTATCAATGTCGATAAAGCGAACATCAAAATCAAATTCTGCAGTTAACCATTCACCCAGTGCTTTTACTCCGTAACGCTCCGTCGCATGATGGCCCGCCGCGTAAAAATGAATACCCATTTCCCGGGCAATATGCACGGTGCGTTCACAAACTTCTCCACTGATAAAAGCATCAATGCCCTGCTCAGCGGCAATAGTAATATAATCTTGACCGCCCCCGGTACACCAGGCAATACTTTTTATCTCTTTTTTTCCACCATCAATATGCAGAGGTTTACGCGCTAACACTGATTCAATACGTACGGATAATTGCTCAGGAGTGATAATCTGCTCGAACTTACCAACGCGGCCGACACTGCGCTTGTCCCAGGGCTCTAACGGACGGCGGTCGGTTATGCCCAATAATTTTGCCAACTGGGCGTTATTACCCAGTTCGGGATGTACATCAAGGGGTAAATGATACGCATACAGATTAATCCCATTATCAATCAGGGCCTTGATACGCTTGTATTTCATGCCGGCTATCTCTTGCCCTTCGCCTTTCCAAAAAAAACCGTGGTGGACTAAAATAGCATCGGCACCATCGAGAACGGCGAGATCGATTAATGCCTGACACGCGGTGACGCCGGTAATTATCTTTTTAACTTCCGGCTTACCTTCAACCTGTAAACCATTTGGACAATAATCTTTAAACTGATGAATTTCTAAAAATTGATCTAATTTATTGGCAAGTTTTTTATTATTCATATTAAGCTCCAGCAGATGACATTTTTTATTTTAGAAAAAGTATATCATTGTTCAGTCTTCATTCTGCATTGCTTGGGGACGACAGCGAGCTTTATTTTTCGATAAGATAACGGGTTGGGATAATAAAAGAAAATTTACTGCCCATACCGACTGTGCTTTGTATACTTAATTCACAGCCGTAATGACTCAGGGTATGTTTGACAATAGAGAGACCTAAACCGGAGCCGCCGGTATCTCTGGAACGCGATCCTTCAACGCGATAAAAGCGCTCCGTAAGACGATCAATATGCTCTTCAGCAATCCCTTCTCCGTCATCCAGCACCGAAAAATGCCCGCCGGTTTTACAAGAAAGACGCCATATAACCTTAATTGAGCCCTGCTCAGGCGTATAATTAACGGCGTTATAGACTAAATTTGCCATGGCACTGCGTAACTGCATCTCATCACCCAGCAAACGTAAATTGGAATCTATTTCAAATTTAATAGTTAAAGATTTATTTTTACCTAATGCAATAGCTTCACTTTCAATCTGCTTAAGCAGAAGGGGAATATTAACCACTGCCTTTAAATCCACACTTCCCGCGCCTTCTATTTTAGACAAAATCATTATCTGCTCTACCAAAGCGCACATTCGTTTTGTCTGCTGATCTAAAATGGCGAGTGTTTTTGCCTGCTGCGGATTGTCGACCAGCTGCATCTCCAATATTTCAATATAACCCCGTAATACCGTTAACGGCGTGCGCAATTCATGGGACACATTGGCAATAAAATGACGACGCATTTCATCCATTTCGCGATAACTGGTCACGTCTCGAACGATCAATAAACGCTTATGTTTTGCATAGGGCATAACGCTAAATTCAAGTAATTTATCAGCGTGGATAGGAGAGGGTAACTCTAATAATTCCGAAGAGTTATCACGTTTTAAAAATGCCAAAAATTCAGGACCAGGTAGCAATGAGGTAATATGCTCTCCGGAAACCTCTTTACGGGAAAACCCCGACTTGTCGGTGCGCTTAAAACCCAGTTGAAATTGTGCCAAACGATTAGACCAGACAATGCCTCCGCTTTTCGCATAAACTATCACTCCGTCTGAAAGTGCTTCAGAGCCTTCACTAAAACGGCGAATGATATTGGCCAGATCATTACGCCGTTTGCGATGCCTTTGCTGCATATTATGAAGACCATTAAAAGCATGTTGCCAGTCTAATTTTCCCTTGGGCAGCACAATGCTTTTATCAAACCATAACCAGTTGTTTAATTTTTTCAGGTAATAATAATGCCAGACAATATGAGCCAGAAAGGAAACCAGTAATAAATCTTTTAAACAATTAAAAACAACACCTGAGGTAATAATCGGGAGATAAAAAACGGACAATGAGATGATTTGATGTTTTGCTGTAAAAGGTTTCAAAGTAAGAACTCTATTAATAAAATGGTCTGATTTTCACCGGCTGCCTAAAGGCTTTGAAACGCACAATAGCACTGCGAGCAGCGAATACTGCCACGCATTTAGTCGTTCCAAATAGGTATATCAGAACCCGAGCAGCAGGTTATGCTTAGCTGCGGATTGAAAATCGATAACCGGCACCGCGTACGGTTTGAATCAAATGGTCATGATCTGCTAACACTTTACGCAAGCGTCTGATATGCACGTCCACGGTCCGGTCTTCAACATAGACATTGGTTCCCCATACATTATTAAGCAATTGCTCGCGGCTGTAGACACGTTCGGGGTGAGTCATAAAAAAATGTAACAATTTAAACTCAGTGGGTCCCATATTCAAGCCTTCTTCGGCCAGTGAAACACGATGAGAAACCGGATCGAGTTTAAGCTCATTAAAGGTTAGTACATCATCGAGAGAGGTTGGATTGACACGGCGCAGCACGGTTTTTAAGCGCGCCATCAATTCCTTGGGCGAAAAGGGTTTGGTGACATAATCATCGGCGCCATTTTCGAGCCCCCTGACTTTATCCTGCTCTTCACCCCGGGCAGTCAGCATGACAACAGGTATGCTGCGCAAAATATTATCTTGTTTAAGGTGATTAAGTAATTTTATGCCACTGCCGCCGGGAAACATCCAGTCCAGTAAAATCAAATCAGGATAAGGTTCCTGTAATTGATTTAATGCACTTTGATAAGTATCGGCTTCAATGCACTCATAACCATGCTGATCTAATACAAAACATAACATATCGCGTATTGCGACCTCATCTTCTACCACTAATATACGGCTGGCCATTCGATGCTACCTATCTGCTGTGAATAATGGTTGAAAACCACTTTGATTAAGACATTATTGCTTTATATTATGACAGTTATATTACAAGCCTTCATTATCAGTCACAAAATTGTAATAAAAGCCCATTGAGCAAAACAAAACGCAACACTTACCGAATTCCTTAAAATCATTTACACTGAGTGCTGATTTTATTTCTTTATTACTAAGGTGCATTAGATGTTTTTCAAAAACCTGCAAATTTATCGTTTTACCCGCCCACTTGAACAAGATACAGATACGTTAGAAAGAAATCTTGAAGAATTTAATTTCAAACCCTGCGGCAGCCAGGATATTTCTAAACTGGGCTGGGTCTTCCCGATGGGAAAATCAGGCTCAATGTAT
>DATBNI010000455.1:0-3906 GCA_036554425.1 Psychromonas sp. | reverse complement strand
TCCCCCGATGAAACAGCTAAGGAAACAGCAACTTATCGATGCGACTTTAGTGTCAGTCGAACGTCATGGACTGCAGCACACTACTATTAATACTATCAGCGGTATCGCGGGAATGTCATCGGGGATCATCAGCCATTACTTTGGCGGCAAACAGGGCTTAATAGAAGCAACCCTTAAATATCTTCTCGATGAATTAAAGCAGTCATTACTGGTCCGGACTTCAGGCAAAAACCTGTCTCCTGTTAGCAGACTCGCCATGATAGTTGAAGCAAATTTTACCGAGCTACAACGATCGACAGCGGTGGCTAAGACATGGCTGAGTTTCTGGTCTCAAGCTATGCATGATCCGGGTCTGGCAAGACTTCAACATATTAATAACCAGCGCTTATACAGCAACCTGCTTTTTTCTTTTAAACAGCTTTTGCCGGCTACTGCCGCGATTAATGCAGCCAAACAAACCGCCGCGATGATTGACGGTTTCTGGCTGCGCAGTGCGCTGAGCTCAACACCCGAACAAGATTTCGAACAAGCCCAAATTTTATCTAAAGCCTTTATTGAGGCTTTTATCGTGCAATACGGAGAAAATCAATGCCATCATTAGTCGTTTATCAAAATTATATCCACGGTCAATATCTGCCTAATGACACAGGTGAAACATTTGAAGTAATTAACCCCGCAACGGGTCAGGTTAGCTACTTAGTTGAAACAGCCAATGAAGCAATCCAGCAAGCCGCCATCGAGAGTGCCAAATCCGGTTTTGCCCTATGGTCAAAAATGACCCCGATCGAGCGCAGTCGCATTATGCTCAAGGCCGTTGCCTTATTGCGTGAAAAAAATGATGAACTTGCCGTAGGTGAAGTGCTGGATACAGGTAAACCCTGGCAGGAAGCATCTGTGGTTGATGTTGTAACAGGTGCTGATACCATTGAATTTTTTGCAGGCATTGCCCCGAGTATTGAAGGTAATCAGCAGCAGGTCGGTGATGATTTTTATTACACCCGCCGCGAACCTTTGGGCATTTGTGCAGGCATAGGCGCATGGAACTATCCTCTGCAGATTGCTTGTTGGAAAGCGGCTCCGGCTTTAGCTTGCGGTAATGTAATGATTTTCAAACCATCGGAAGAAACGCCGCGCGGTGCAATGCGCTTAGCAGAAATCTTCACTCTGGCGGGGATTCCAAAGGGTGTGTTTAACGTGGTACAAGGTGATGGCCGCGTTGGTGCTTGGCTAACCAATCATGAAGATATTGCCAAAATCTCTTTTACCGGTGAAGTAGGCACCGGCAAAAAAGTGATGGCAGCTGCCGCGGGTTCACTAAAAGATGTCACCATGGAATTAGGCGGTAAATCACCGCTGATTATTTTTAATGATGCCGATCTGGAAAATGCGGTATCTGCGGCCATGTTGGGCAATTTCTATACCCAGGGCGAAGTCTGTACAAATGGCACCCGCGTGTTTGTTCAGGAGGAAATTTATCCGCGTTTCATTAAGCGTCTCGTTGAGCGTACAGAGCAAAATATTATCTGCGGCGATCCGATGAATGCAGAGACCAATTTTGGTGCGCTGATTTCAAAGGACCATCAACAAAAAGTGCTCGACTATATTGAGATTGGTAAAGCAGAAGGCGCCACCCTGCTCACTGGTGGTAAAGCATTACACCCTGAAAATGCGCCACAGGGTTTCTTTGTTGCGCCGACTATTTTCACTGACTGCACTGACGAAATGACCTTGACTAAAGAAGAAATCTTTGGCCCCGTTATGTCGGTACTGACGTTCACCGATGAAGACGAAGTTATTCGCCGCGCAAACAGTACCCGCTTAGGATTAGCAGCAGGCCTGTTTACTCAGGATATTACCCGTGCTCACCGGGTGATACATCAGATTCAGGCGGGTATCTGCTGGATTAATGCGTTTGGCGCATCACCGGCTGAAATGCCCGTTGGTGGATATAAAATGTCCGGTATCGGCCGCGAAAACGGCAGCGAAACACTCAAAGCCTATACCCAGATCAAAGCGGTATATATCGGCATGCAGTCACTTGACAGCCCGTTTTAAGGAATGAATATGACTAAAGCACAATATGATTACATCATTGTAGGCGCCGGGAGCGCGGGCTGCGTACTGGCAAACCGCTTGTCAGCAGATCCAAGCAATAACGTACTGCTGCTGGAAACAGGCGGCAGTGATAAGAGTATTTTTATTCAGATGCCGACCGCATTATCAATACCTATGAACAGTAAAAAATATGCCTGGCAGTTTGAAACACAAGCCGAACCCTATTTGGATAATCGCCGCATGCATTGTCCTCGCGGTAAAGTGTTAGGGGGTTCGTCCTCTATTAACGGCATGGTCTATGTGCGCGGCCATGCGCGTGATTTTGACGAATGGCAGCAAGCTGGCGCTAAAGATTGGGATTATGCGCATTGCTTACCCTACTTTAAAAAAGCCGAGACCTGGTCATTCGGCGGTAACGACTATCGCGGAGAATCCGGTCCGCTTGCTGTGAATAACGGCAATAACATGAAAAACCCGTTATATCAGGCCTTTGTGGATGCCGGTGTGGATGCCGGTTATTTAGCGACTGCAGATTACAATGCACAGCAGCAGGAAGGTTTTGGCCCGATGCACATGACCGTTAAAAAGGGTGTGCGCTGGTCTACGGCGAATGCCTATTTAAGACCCGCCATGAAGCGCGACAATCTGACGGTCGTCACTCACGCTCTGGTACACAAAGTGCTGCTTGAAGGTAAAACAGCCGTGGGGGTTAGTTACGAGTCTAAAGGCCAATTAACCGATACGCATTGTAATAAAGAAGTCCTGCTCTGCGCAGGTTCAATAGGTTCTCCGCATATTTTGCAGCTGTCGGGTATTGGTGAAGCCGATACATTAGCACAAGCCGGTATTGAACAGCGCCATGAGTTGCCCGGCGTGGGGAAAAATCTGCAGGATCATCTGGAGTTTTACTTTCAATTTAAATGCCTAAAACCTATATCGCTTAACGGTAAACTTGATCCGTTAAACAAATTATTGATTGGGGTACGCTGGCTATTGCATAGATCAGGTTTGGGCGCGACTAACCACTTTGAATCATGCGGATTTATTCGCTCTAAGGCGAGTTTGGAATGGCCGGATCTTCAGTATCACTTTCTACCGGCCGCCATGCGCTATGACGGTAAAGAAGCCTTTGCAGGTCATGGTTTCCAAGTCCACGTCGGCCATAACAAACCCAAAAGCCGCGGTGCGGTTAAAGTTGTATCAAGCAATGCCCATGTTGCGCCGCAAATTCAATTTAACTATTTATCACACCAGGATGATATTGAAGGATTTCGCGCCTGCGTCCGCTTAACCCGTGAAATAATCAATCAGCCCGGCTTGGATGCATACCGCGGCGAAGAGATTCAGCCGGGGCTCGCGATACAAACAGATCAGGAAATTGATGAGTTTGTCAGAAGTTCGGTTGAAAGTGCCTATCACCCCTCCTGCTCATGCAAAATGGGTGAAGACGCCATGTCGGTAGTGAACTCTGAAACCAAAGTTCATGGAATCAAAGCACTTCGCGTTGTCGATTCATCGATTTTCCCGACCATTCCTAACGGCAATTTGAATTCACCTACCATAATGCTGGCAGAGCGTGCAGCCGATATTATTTTAGGTAAAACACTGCTTGCGCCAAGCAAAGCTGAGGTGACAGTGGCCGCTGACTGGCAGAGCAGTCAACGACTACGGGCCCCTAAGCGGCAGGTTACTCGTTCACAGCAGACATAAATTAATTGTTCAGGGTAAAGGGCCAGCCTAAGTGAAATAGAAAATGGCCTATCTCAGCCGCGTTCAGTTTTTCAGGGTTTAACTATCGTTAGCACGATACTTAAGGCTTGATGGGTAAATTACCTTTAAAAATTGCACCGA
>DATBNI010000445.1:0-5084 GCA_036554425.1 Psychromonas sp. | reverse complement strand
ATATTAAAAATGACGTTAAAAAATACTTATTACCGTTTTTATTGCGCTTTTTGCTATTAACGGCTGAGGCAGGTGCATAATCAGGACGGTTTTTAATGCTAGAGATGAACAACATGTTTTGCTACGGAAAAATCATTATCGCTGATAATGTGGTTGTCAGCATCGATCAAAATTTTGTCAATATATTTGGCTTTTCTTCTCTGGATGAAATGTATTCCACTCAGCCTGACCCCTTAGAGCTTATTGCTGCGGGCTACCGAGAGCAAGTGTTAATAAAATACGCGCATTTAAATTCAGGCTCTTTCGCAACACATGGTAATGTTGTTTATTGCACCAACAAACAAGGTCTGAATATTGCACTGTTTGTACTGGCGCAGCAAATCCATTGGGAAGAACTGCCAGCAATTGAGTTGCAGATCTTTGATATCTCTTTAAAGGTCAGCCCCCAGCAGCTTATTAACAAAGCTAAATATGAAAGTCTTGTTGAACACTCTCAGCAAGGCGTTATTATCCATCGAAATTTTAAACCTCTGCTTGTTAACCAGGTCTGGGTTGAACTAATGGCCGCTAAATCTGCTCAGCATGTGATGGAAAATCTAAACATATTGGATATAATACCTGCTGAATTTCACGCTCAAGCCATTGATCGATATAACAAAGTCATCGCAGGGGAAGCCATTGGAGAGAGTCATATTATCGAGAATATCCGTTTTGATGGGGAAAAACGGTTTTTTAATATTTATGATCATGCCATTCTTTGGCAAGGAGAACCCGCTGTAGAAGTTGTTCTGGTCGATGTCACCGACAAAGTGATGGCAGAGAAAAAACTTGCCCACAAAGCCTTCCATGATTCGCTGACGGATCTTTATAATCGTGATGCTATCTACAAATGGATCAGAGAGCAGTGCAGTAAAGTCACGGCCATGAGCTGCATGCTTATCGATTTAGATAACTTTAAAAGAGTCAATGATACCTACGGTCATTCCGAGGGGGATGGTTTCCTAAAACTCTTTGCCAACATTCTTAAAGAACAAATTGCTGACAACGGGGTAATAGGAAGATGGGGAGGGGAAGAGTTTATTGTATTTATCCCCGATAAAGATAAAAAGACGGCACTCGCACTCGCAGAAAAAATACGCTTTGCCTGCGCACAAACCTCTCTGCTTATGCAGGGTAAAGAGATCATAACAACCGTCAGTATAGGTGTTTTTTATACTGACTCTTTTGCGCAGATCCAGCCTAAAGATATTATCAGGCAAGCGGATGAAAAGATGTATTTATCAAAATCATTGGGTAAGAATCGCGTCACCGGTTAACCTGCTATACAGGATGATTCAATTAAGCGTTATCTTAGCCCGGCTAAGTTAACGGCTCAACTCACTTCCCGCCAAGGCCCGCATAACGGGCTTATATACAAAAATGCAATAAATTAAGTTAATTCACCACGCAGGTTAGTTCCTAACAATTCACGAATTACTTTGGTTGATAAATCCTGGCTGAGCAGATAATAAAGCTTGGCAATGACGGTTTCTTTGGTCATGTCCTGGCCGCTGATAACGCCGGCGTCACTGAGTGCATGCCCGGTGGCATAACCTTCCATATTAACCCGCCCTTTTAAACACTGGCTGCAGTTGACAATTAAAATGCCGCGATCCGTTGCTTCTTTTAAGGTCGATAATAATTGTTCATCCTGCTGCGCATTGCCCACCCCGTAGGTTAAGAGTACCAGTGCCTTTAAGGGGCTTTTTAATAAGTTATCCAGGACCTGCCAATCCAGGCCGGGGAAAAGGTGCAGGATGGCAATGGAATGTGCGTGAATATCACTGATGCGTAAACGTGTATTAACCGCTTTCTGGGTAATACCGGCAATATTTTTGATTTCAATCCCCGCTTCCAGCAACACGGGGTAGTTAGGAGAAACAAAAGCGCCAAATCCATCGGCATGTTGTTTGGTTGCTCGATTACCGCGAAACAGTTGATTATGGAAGAAAACACAGACTTCATTAATCGGATGATGCGCGGCAATATATAAAGAGTTTAATAAATTAGCACGCGCATCGGAGCGTAATTGTGACAGTGGAATTTGCGATCCCGTCACAATCACCGGCTTAGATAAATTTTCAAATACAAAGGATAATGCCGAAGCGGTGTAAGCCATGGTATCTGTGCCATGGAGAATAATAAAACCATCAAAGTCGTGGTAACGCGCTTGAATATCCTGGGCAAGATCCTGCCATACAGAAGGTGATACATTGGCGGAGTCAATCAGCGGGTCATATTCATGAATCTCAAAATCAGGCATTTGCTGATGATAAAACTCAGGCATATTAGCAATGGTTTTTGAAAGATAACCCGCTACCGGAATGAAGCCGTCTTTTGAAGGTTTCATGCCAATGGTGCCGCCTGTGTATGCGATATAAATTCGTTTTTTATGTGCCATTAAGTTCTCATTTAAGTCATTTCCAGCGATTAGGCCCGGAATTTTTTTTGAATGTTTTTATCTGTCCAATTCTACGTTAAATTCATTGTCATCGGTTAATCATTCTTCTTTATCGCTATCTTCTGCTTAATAAACAGCTAAGGCAGCCGCATAAATGAATCGACAATACGTGGGTTGGGTATGATTAAAGATGCCCTTCTATCCAGGCTTTTACTTCAGCAAAACGGTATTTTTCCAGCGCTGCAAAGCCGTTAACACTGCGGACTTTCAGACGCGTAAAAATAGGCGTGGTTAATCCGCAAAAGAAACGCGCCAACAGTACCGAAGTGGTATTACTTCCTAGTTTCATTCTAATATCCGCACTCAAGTCCTCAAACTGAGTCTCCTTTAGAGGAGTTAAAATCGGCGCTGCAGGCATGCGAGCAGGATAACCCGCACAGACAGAACAGTGACCGCAAGGCTGCTGTAAATTATTGTCTGAGAAATAATGCGCGAGCTGCAGATTCAGGCACTGATCACTGGCAAAGAAATCCAGTAAAAAATGAATGCGCTGCACTTCATTACCTTCTTTCTCATTAAAGCGCTGCACCAGGAGTTCACGTAAATTGCCATTTAGCGCCTCTTTGAAAACGCGATACACCTGGGTCATCTGCTTGCTCTGCAGTTCGATCTGCCCCTGCTGATCAAGGTAGTCAATAGCTGCGATGACGCGCTTGCGATCCGATGCATAAAGTGACTGCATCTTTTCAAAATCAATGGTCGCCCAAGTTCTGGCCTTATTGGAGCTTTGTAATATTGCCTGCACAAAATTATAACGCTCATCTTTAAAACGCCCCAGCAAGTCCTGTTCCGGCACTAATAGTTTGTATTTATATTCAGCATAATAACTGTACGCGGGTTGCAGCAGCCCTTCTAATTCTAAATAAACCAATAAGGTTTTGAGCGCCAACAAACGGATATTTGACTGGCTGGAGAGGCTGTTCATGACCATCTCCCACTGTCCGTTGGCCTGCCCTATTTCATTTAGCACAAAGTCAATCGCACTGGGTTCCGGAGTGTCGGCATAAACAAAATTTTCCAGGGTATTAAGATTATTTTTATTCGCCAGCACCAGACAATCAGCGGGTCGGCCATCGCGCCCGGCGCGGCCAATCTCCTGGGCATAATTTTCTATCGATTTGGGCAAATCGTAATGTACGACAAAACCGATGTCGCTTTTATCAATCCCCATCCCAAAGGCGATTGTCGCGACTATCAAGGGCAACTCTCCGGACATAAACTGCTGTTGTATGGCTTGGCGTTGCTCGCCATTCATACCCGCATGATAAGCCTGCGCCGGGATACCTGAATAACTTAACTGCCTGGCCACCTCTTCTGCTGTTTTCTGCAGGGTCACATAAATAATGCCGGCCTGCAGCTTGCGAGCGCCGAGCCAGGGTAAAAGTTTATTGAGTTTATCGGCACTGCCGACGCCTAACACCGACAAGTTTAGATTCGCCCGGTATGATCCCGTCAGGGTAATATGATTAGGATCAATGGCAAATTTACTGGCCATATCCGCGATCACTTTCTGTGTTGCCGTGGCCGTTAATAACAACACTTGCGGGATATTAAATTCACGGCGATATAACGCCAGCTTCAGATAATCGGGTCGAAAGTTATGTCCCCATTCAGAGATACAGTGCGCCTCATCAACCACCAGCAAGGAGATAGGTATCTGCTTCAAAAACAAACGGAAACGTTCACTGTTTAATCGCTCAACCGAGATAAACAGAATTTTCACCTGTCCGTTCGAAATTGCCTTATAAACCTGTGAAGATTCCGCCGGGCTTTGCAGGGAGTGAATGCTCGCGGCGCTGATACCTTTTTTCTGTAGAAATTCAAGTTGATCCTGAATCAAAGCCAGCAGCGGTGAAACCACCAGGGTTAAATGCGGCAGATGCAGTGCAGGGAGTTGATAACATAAAGACTTACCTGAGCCGGTCGGAAAGATGGCGGCAGCACTGTGCCCTGCAAATAAAGCCTGAATGACCTTTTCCTGGCCGGGCCTAAAGGTTGAAAAACCGAAATACTGCTGGAGTAACTGCAACATAGATAACCCTCTGAAAACTTAAATTCCCTTTATAACATATCATCAGACTGCCTGAATATAACGATTCAAATAGTTTGGGTGTATAATACGCCCTTCTTAATTATGGCTTATGATCAAAACAGGTTAATAACTTAATGCGCATCCATGCTATTCATCGACTTTATCAGCACCGACTTGCCCAATCTACGCGTCCCTTTTTAGCCCGGGGCGGCAGGATCACGCGCTGTATAAACTGTATGTTATTACCCTATTTATGTATTTGCGCGATAAAAAAAACCGTCAATACAAAGAGCGCATTTTTATTGTTAATGTATGACGATGAAATATTAAAACCCAGTAATACCGGGCGATTGATTGCAGACTTAATTCCCGATACTTTTGCCTATATTTGGTCGCGTACTCGGCCGGATCCGCAACTCATTGATTTGCTAAAGGATCCCAAGTGGCTGCCGATCGTCATCTTCCCCGCAGAGTACAGTACGCCCGAACGTCTTTTGTCCAAATATCAGGCCCCCGCCTATGGTAAGCGGCCTTTGTTCATTTTATTAGATG
>DATBNI010000432.1:0-9982 GCA_036554425.1 Psychromonas sp. | reverse complement strand
GTATTAAACGGTACCCAGGCTTCCTGTGCTTTTGGCTTGGAGGGGCTGTTTGCCGCGGAGGATCTGTTCGCCTCTGCAACCCTGTGCGGCGCAATGACGGTCGATGCAGCATTAGGCAGCCGGCGCCCCTTTGATGGCCGGGTACATCAGGTACGCGGCCATCAATCTCAAATAGATTCAGCTTTAATCTATCGTCATATATTAGATACAAACAGTGAAATAAGTCATTCACATACTGCCTGTGAAAAAGTACAAGATCCTTACTCTCTTCGCTGTCAGCCGCAGGTAATGGGGGCATGTTTACAGCAGATTCGTAATTCTGCTGCTATTTATGAAATTGAAGCAAATTCTGTCTCGGATAATCCTCTGGTCTTTGCCGAGGATGGCGACATTATTTCTGCCGGTAATTTCCATGCTGAACCTATTGCCATGGCCAGTGACAATTTAGCCTTAGCCATTGCTGAAATTGGCAGTTTATCTGAACGGCGCATGGCCTTGTTAATCGACAACAGTTTAAGTAAATTACCGCCATTTCTGGTCAATAACGGCGGCGTTAACTCCGGTTTTATGATTGCGCAGGTGACTGCCGCGGCCCTTGCCAGCGAAAACAAATCCCTTGCTCACCCGGCCTGTGTGGACAGCCTGCCGACATCGGCAAATCAGGAAGATCACGTTTCAATGGCAACCTTTGCCGGTCGTCGCTTAAAGGATATGGCAGAAAATACCCGGGGTATTTTAGCCGTGGAGTTATTGGCCGCAGCTCAGGGACTGGATTTTAGAGCGCCGTTAAAATCCTCTAAATTAATAGAAACGGCTAAGGCTGAATTACGCGAGCGAGTTGATTTTTATGATAAAGACAGATATTTCGCCCCCGATATTAAACAGGCAAATCAGTTATTAGTTGAAGCAATACACAACAAACTGATCCCGGAAGGCATGCTGCCGAGCCTCTAAAAAAACAGATATTAATATAATGAACATAAAAAAACGCTGAATTATCAGCGTTTTTTTATATAAGCAATACGGTCACAGCAAAATGAAATCGTTACATTAAGCAGGAATAATTATCAGTGAACCGCCTTATCGCCCCAAATCTCTTTCAGGCGTTTATCCCGCCCGCAATTCCAACGATAAAGCTTATAACGAACCGGGTTGTTTTTAGCGTAGTCCTGATGGTAACTTTCATCACCTTTAATCGGATAAAAAACCGCTGCCGGTAAAATTGGGGTGACAATCTTTTTATCTGGGAATTGTGCCTCTATTGCCGCTTTGGATTGTTCTGCTATTTTCTTTTGCTGTTCATTGGCGACAAAAATAGCACTTAGATAACTTGGCCCTTTGTCGCAAAACTGCCCTCGTGCGTCAAAGGGGTCGATGTTCACCCAGTAATAGTCTAACAGCGCCTGGTAACTGATTTTATCCGCATCATAGGTAATTTCCACGGCTTCATAGTGACCCTGGTGATTACCGTTATAGGTCGGGTTTTCTAATTGCCCGCCGGTAAAACCTGAGACCACATCACTCACCCCCTGCAGTTTTTCAAAGTCTGCTTCCATGCACCAGAAACAGCCTCCGGCCAATACCGCTTTGTCTGCCATCACATTAGCGGTGTACAGCAGACAACTGCTTAAAATAGAGAGTATCAATTTAGATTTCATTAAGCTTATTCCTTCATAAAAAATAGCGGTTCAGGGTGATCGTAATAATTATAAGTGTAGTAAGAATTGCTTATTCCGCTTAAAAAAGCAAGCGCCTGCTTGCGTAATGACAAGACAATCGAGCGAATAAACAGGCACACTGGCGTGCGCCTTAAAAAAACTACCCGGCATTTATTTTGCGAAAACCACCGACTTTTCACCATGTAAAAAGACACGCTGTTCAATGTGCCAGCGCACTGCCCGTGACAGTGTCTGACATTCAATATCCCGCCCCTTAGCCGCTAAATCCTGCGGATAGTGGCTATGGTCAACGGTTTCAACCCCCTGAGTGATGATCGGTCCTTCATCCAGATCATCACTGATATAATGGGCCGTTGCCCCGACTAATTTGACCCCTTTATGATAGGCCTGATAATAGGGTTTAGCGCCTTTAAACCCCGGCAGTAATGAGTGATGGATATTAATCGCCCGGCCCGCTAATCGTTGACACATCTCACTGGATAATACCTGCATATAACGGGCAAGTACGACTAGATCGGCATCACAGTCTTGTATTATTTTCCATACCATTGCTTCCTGTTGTAGTTTTGTGTCTTTATTAACCGGCAGATGGAAATATGGAATACCATGCCATTTAGCCAATTCTTCAAGGTCAGGATGGTTTGAAATAATAGCGGGAATTTCGATCTTTAAATCACCGGTCCGGTAACGGTAGAGCAAATCATTTAAACAATGATCATGCTTGGAAACCATAATCACCACTTTCGCCTTATCGTCTTTTCTAGTCAGCGTCCAATCCATATCAAAGCTGGCCGCATTGGCTTTAAAACCACTGATAAAATTGTCACGGTTAAATGAGCTTTGCCGATCAGGTCTAAATTCTATACGGATAAAAAAGCGTTGCGTATCGATATCATCAAATGAGTTGATCTCATTAATATAACAGCTCTGCTGATACAGATAACCGGTTACGGCATCGACCGTCCCCAGCCTGCCGGGACAGCTCGCCGTGATGATATGTGTATCTGAAACTTGTTCCTGCACTGCTTTTGAAAGTGACATCCCTACTCCTGGTCTTCTCTTTAGCCTTTTATTAACAGAGACTAAAGTATGCTCTCAGTTGAGCGTTTTATTGAGTAGTACTTTATATCAGAGTTGGCAGTTTAAAAAAGTTGTGCTGCTCGTATATATCCAAATTATTTGAAGATGCAGGAATCTGCATCTTCAGTAGTTTGGGTATAAGACTAAATCCATTAATGATCTGTTCATTTATGCTATTAAAATGAATGCTAAATTCGATTCATAACATCCTGCTGTTTAATGCTTAGTGGCAGCTAAAGCCGTTTAAAATCCTTCCACAGGATTTTATTCAGTGACTGCAACCAAACTCGCTTTCATCCACTTTTTCTGCGCCTAAAGAGATCCTCTCATTATTTTAACAATGATAGCCATAGCGTTTCTACCCCGCAGCAGGCTGCCTTTAAACAAGTGTTCTGCAGTCTGTTAAAATGGTTTCCACTTCCCCCAAACAGGAGCCGCATCCCGTTCCGGCGCCGGTGTGCTCACTGATGGCTTCTACGCTGTCAAGTTTATGCTCCGTTATGGCTTTTTTAATGGTTTTTTCACCGACTTGTTTACAGGCGCAAATCAATTTACCGCAGGCTAATTTCCCTTCTACCTGCCCTGAAATAATAGTGCGTTCAATACTGCTGTCGACCGTTTCGTCAAGCAGATTTTGCAGCCAGTCTAAATCTTGCTCCTGCAGATTTTTCCCGACAATATAGGCATGCTGCATTTTCTGATTGACTATATTAGCGTGACGGTAAATGGGAACCGTGCTTTTCGCGCTGGGTGAATTAGTCAGCGTCTTACCACTATTATGGCGCATTAAATTGGACAGTTTAATGGTAAGCTCGAGCGGATTAATATCCGCGGCAAGGCGGTACAGATAACCCGCTGCCACTTTTTGTTTTATCCAATAATCAAAATCAGACAAGTCAATAAGCGTCCGGCTGAGTAACCAGGCTTCACTTTTGTATGCCCACTTAGCCAGCTTAACCGGGGTAAATTTAAATTCCGGCTGCCCTGAATTTGTATCAAAATTTGCTTTGATCAAGGCGCAAATATTCGCCTTACTGGCCGTCGTATCGTTCCAGTGTATTGGCATAAACAGCTGCCCTGGCTCAATGTCTGCTGAAATCTCCAAACGCACTAGTACAGATCCGCTGGCACTGCTCAGGTTAACCAGTTGCCCCTGCTGCAGCTGTTGCTCTGCGGCATCGGCCGGGTTAATGGAGACAAAGGGTTCAGGCTGATGTGCGCTTAACCAGCTGGAAAGCCCGGTTCTGGTCATGGTATGCCACTGATCGCGAATCCGGCCGCTATTAAGCACAAAAGGGTATTCTTCACAGCAGCGGCTAAGGGGGTGATGGTGTAATACCGGGATTAACTGCGCTTTTTTGTTCGCCGTAAAAAACAGATTGTCGGCAAACAGTCGCTGGTTAACCACCTCTTTTTGGTATTCGGGCACCGGCCATTGTTGCGGTGTCAGTTTATTATAAGCAGCAGCACTGAGACTAGCCAGACCAATCAGGTTTAGCGCGCGTAACTTACCGTCGCGGTTTCCCAAGGCAGTCATTTTCACATATTCATCAAAAACCTGCCCTTCATGGGCATAATCAAAGGCCCCCGCAAAGCCCATCTTTTTTGCCACTTCACTGATTATCCACCAGTCGGGTTTACCCAAACCCGGTGTTGCCAAAATTCTGCGTTGACGGGAGATTCGGCGCTCCGAGTTGGTGATTGTTCCAGACTTTTCACTCCAGCCCTGGGCCGGTAATAACACATCGGCAAAAGCGCTTGTCGCTGTCTCTTTAATGCAGTCCGAGACGACCACTAACGGACATTTTTTTAATGCGGCCTTGATTTTGCTGCTGTCGGGCAGGCTGACCACAGGGTTGGTTGCCATTATCCAAACGGCTTTAATGCTGCCGTCATTAATAGCATCAAACAATTCAATGGCTTTTAAGCCAGGTTTTGTTGCTAACTGCCCGGTCTGCCAAAATTCACTGATTCTTTGATGATCCTGCGCATTGCCAAACTCCATATGCGCGGCCAGCGTGTTCGCCAGACCGCCAACCTCTCTTCCGCCCATGGCATTGGGCTGACCGGTCACCGAAAAGGGCCCCATGCCCTCTTTGCCGATACGCCCAGTTGCCAGAAAACAGTTCAAAATACTGTTTACTTTATCTGTCCCTTGAGAAGATTGATTGACTCCCTGAGAATAAATAGCCATCACTTTTTCGGTCTGGGAAAAACGCGCATAGAACAATTTCAGCTGGCTTTCCTTAATACCCAGCCGGGTTAAAAAGGCTTGCCGATCCCGGCATTCATCAAGGGCACTGGCTAAGCTCGCTTCAAAGCCCTGGGTATATCGCCCGATATAATCCCTGTCTATTGTTTCATTTTCGGCAAGATAAGCTAACAAACCATTAAACAGGGCAACATCGCTGCCCGGCTGAATGGCCAAATGTAAATCGGCAATTTCGCAGGTCGCGGTTTTGCGCGGATCTATGACCACGATAAAAAGTTCCGGACGCAATGCTTTAGCCGCTTTCAAGCGCTGATATAAAACCGGATGACACCAGGCTAAATTGGATCCGGTGATCACCACCATGTCGGTTTGTTCAAGATCCTGATAACAAACCGGGACAGTGTCAGAGCCAAATGCACGTTTATGCCCGGCGACCGATGAAGACATGCACAGACGCGAGTTTGTATCAATATTGCCGCTGCCGATAAAACCTTTCATAAGCTTGTTGGCAACATAATAATCTTCAGTAAGTAGCTGTCCTGACACATAAAAGGCAACGGAATCAGGCCCGTATTGCTTTATTGTGTCGGAAAATTTATCGGCCACAAAAGTTAAAGTATCTTCCCAATTAGACGCCGCCCCATTGATTTGCGGGCTTAATAATCGCCCTTCATGGACGACAGTCTCGCCAAGCGCCATGCCCTTAGAGCACAAGCGGCCATAATTTGCGGGGTGACTCTGATCACCTCGAATATCCAATAAACCGAGTTTGTTGGGTTTTGCTTCCACGCCACAACCAACGCCACAATATGCACAAGTGGTTTTTGTCCATAAGCTTTTTTCTGCTGTCATGTGACCTCTCTCTGTTTCAGCTTTTATCTGCTGTTTTATGCTTAATTGGATTTTATCTATCGAATCATGCAATTTACGCGCCAAACTCTGTGTTCAATCTGATTTTTCAGCAAAGATCACAGTTAACACCACACAAACAAACAGTTAACAAAAAACAGCGAGCAGATCAGCACGACTCTCCTTAACCAAGATCTGAGAAAAACACCGGAGCAAGCTCACCAATGGATCATTGTGGTGCCAGTTGCACTATTAACGCACCTTTTTTTAGATCAATAAAGTGCCTGGTGTTTACCCGATACATTTTAATGGCCATAGAAACCAGCCAGTAACAATCTGATTTAACACATTTTAAATTTTTAATTTCGAAGTGTATTTTTTTATTGGCACAATATTTGCTTTATTTAAATAAATAAAAAACAGCGTTAACAAACGAGCAACAAAAGATTAACAAGTAGCCAATAACAGCTTGACGACGAAACTGCAAAACAGGTGATTATATGAACATGCAAAAAAGTAACAATGTGGTTACAACTTTTGTTTTACATGAAAAAAAAACCGCTAACAGGGCCTCGCTAAAGGACCAAAAACCGGAAAATTCCGGTCCGGTTTTTTTAGTGGGTGCCGGCCCCGGTGATCCGGATCTGCTTACCGTGAAAGCACTTCGTCTGATTCAAAGATGCGACGTTATTATTTTTGATAACCTGGTAAGTCAAGAGATTAGACAGCTGTTTCCCGCCCAGGCTGAAATCTTGTATGTCGGCAAGGCAAAAAACAACCACAGTAGTAGCCAGTCTGAAATCAATCAGTTATTAATCAATAAAGCCAAACAAGGTTTAAGCGTTTGCCGTTTAAAAGGCGGAGACGCTTTTGTGTTCGGCCGTGGCAGCGAAGAGATGCTGGCACTCAAAGCGCACCACATTAAAGCAGAAATCGTGCCGGGCATTACCGCTGCGGCAGGTTGCGGCAGCTACGCAGGCATTCCCCTTACTCATCGCGGTCTTTCTCAAGGTTGTACTTTTGTTACCGCACATGCAGAAAAAACCCTGGATATAAAATGGCAGGCTCTTGCCAAACTGGATCATACCCTGGTCTTTTACATGGGGCTGAGCAAAGCCGAATTAATTGAAACCGAGCTGATCAAAGCAGGCTTAGATAAAAACACGCCCGTGGCTTTGATTGAAAACGGCTGCTGCCCGCAGCAAAGAGTGATTACCGGTCAACTCAAGCAACTGTCCTCATTAGTACAAACACAGCAAATAAAATCACCCGCCCTGATCATGATTGGCAAGGTTATCTCCCTGGCTGAGCAATTACAGTGGTTCAACGAAAAACCATCGATCGATAGTGCGATTAATGAGTTAACACAATTATCAGCTTAAAAATTTATAAGGATTTTAACATTATGAACAAACAACGCATTGTGGTGGTCGGCAACGGCATGGTCGGCCACAAGTTTATCGATACCCTGATTGCAGATGAAAGTGTTGACTACGATATCATTACTTTTTCAGAAGAATCCCGCCTTGCCTATGACCGCGTTCAGCTAAGCGGCTTTTTCTCCGGTAAAACAGCCGATGATTTAGCCCTGACCGATGCGACTTACTATCAGGAGAATGGGATTAACTTTGTGCTCAACGATAAAGTTATCAAACTCGATACTGCCAATAATCAGGTGGTCACAAACAGCGGCCGTGTTGAATCCTACGATAAATTGGTGCTGGCAACGGGCTCATTTCCTTTTGTTCCTCCGATTTCAGGCAATGATAAAGAACACTGTCATGTGTACCGTACTATTGATGATTTAGAGGCCATAACGACCTCGGGCGAAAGCAGTAAAGTGGGTGTTGTTGTGGGCGGCGGTCTGTTAGGTCTTGAAGCGGCCAATGCCCTGGTCAACCTAGGTTTAGAAACCCACGTGGTTGAATTTGCTCCGCGTTTAATGGCCGTCCAGTTAGATGACGGTGGTGGTCAATTACTGCGCCGTAAAATTGAAGCCTTAGGTGTACAGGTACATACCGAAAAAGCGACCACGGAAATTGTCGATGGTGATAACTGCCGCTACCGTATGAATTTTGCCGACGGCAGTTTCTTGGAAACCGATACTATCGTTTTCTCTGCGGGTATTCGTCCTCAGGATGAACTGGCTCGGCAGTTTGATTTAAAGATTGGAGAGCGCGGCGGTATCGTTATCAATAACCAGTGTCAGACTAATGTTGATAATGTTTATGCTATTGGTGAATGCGCTTTATGGGATAACAAGATTTTTGGTCTAGTCGCACCCGGCTACCAGATGGCAAAAGTCGCTGCAGCCCATATCAAAGGTGAATCACTTGCCTTTACGGGTGCTGATATGAGCACCAAACTTAAATTATTGGGCATTGATGTTGCCAGTATTGGTGAAGTACACGGCCAGACACCCGGCGCACAGTCTTACACCTACCACGATGAAATTGAACAGGTCTATAAACGTTTGATCGTCTCTGAAGACGGCAGCAAAATAGTCGGGGCGGTTTTAGTCGGGGATGCACAGGCTTACGGCACATTATTACAATTATTACTCAACGATATGACCCTGCCGGAAAACCCTGCCGTGCTTATTTTACCCAGTACGGGTGAAGAGCAAGCAAGTGGCTTGGGCGTCGAAGCCCTGCCGGATACAGCCGCTATCTGCTCATGTTTTGATGTCACTAAGGGTGATATTAAAAGTGCGGTTGCGGCGGGTTGCTGCACTATGGGCGATCTCAAAACGCAGACTAAAGCATCAACGGGCTGTGGCGGCTGCAGCGCACTGACTAAACAAGTTTTGGACAGTGAATTAGCAAGCTTAGGTTTTGAAGTCAATAGCGATCTTTGTGAGCATTTTGCTTATTCAAGACAAGCGCTCACGGACATTATTCGGGTTAAAAAAATCACCACCTTTGATCAGTTACTGGAAAATCACGGCACGGGTTTAGGCTGTGAAATCTGTAAACCAACGGTCGGCTCCATCTTAGCCTCTTACTGGAATGAATATGTGTTGGAAGATACCCATATTGAGTTACAGGACAGTAACGATCTCTACCTTGGTAATATTCAAAAAGACGGCACTTACTCGGTTGTACCGCGTATTGCAGGGGGTGAAATCACTCCGGATAAACTGATCGTGCTCGGTGAAGTCGCGAAGGAATTCGATCTCTATACCAAGATCACCGGTGGTCAGCGGATAGATCTGTTTGGCGCGCAGTTGCATGAATTACCTGTTATCTGGCAGCAATTAATCGATGCCGGTTTTGAAACAGGTCATGCCTATGGAAAATCTTTGCGTACGGTGAAATCCTGTGTCGGCAGTACCTGGTGCCGTTATGGGGTTGATGACAGCATGGCCTTGGCCATCAATGTCGAAAATCGTTATAAAGGTCTGCGTTCTCCGCATAAAATAAAATTTGGCGTATCCGGTTGTACCCGCGAGTGCGCCGAAGCCCAGACCAAGGATGTCGGCATCATTGCCACAGAGAATGGCTGGAATATGTATGTCTGCGGTAATGGCGGCATGCGCCCCCGTCACGGTGATTTATTTGCCTCGGGCCTGGATACACAAACCCTTATAAAATACATAGATCGCTTTTTAATGTTCTATATCCGCACGGCGGATCGCCTGCAGCGCACTTCTGTTTGGCTGGAAAACCTGGAAGGCGGATTGGATTATTTAAGAGAAGTAGTGATTGAAGACAAGCTTAATCTCGCCGCTGAACTTGAGCAGGAAATGGAAAACAACATTAAAAACTATCAATGCGAATGGAAAACCACGCTGAAAAATCCGGCAAAACTAAAACGTTTCAAACATTTTATCAACAGTGATGACACAGATAATAAGCTGGCATTTGAGTTGGAGCGCGAGCAGCGTATCCCCGCCCAAAGAGCCAATCCACACACAATCCAAATCGTAGAATTAACGGAATAAGGGGAAGATGATGAGTCAGTGGTTTAACATTTGTAAATATGAAGATCTTGCTCCTAACAGCGGCATTTGTGCCCAATTTGAAGATCAGCAAGTAGCCATTTTTTTCTGTAAACGTAATCAGGATTTATACGCTGTTTCCAACTTTGATCCCTTCGCACAAGCGAATGTTATTTCTCGCGGAATAATAGGTTCAACCCAGGGGGAGACCTATGTTGCATC
>DATBNI010000423.1:0-4008 GCA_036554425.1 Psychromonas sp. | reverse complement strand
AAAATGCCGCCGCAGTTGAAGCCCCCGCCATTCCCTCACCGCTGTGAATGTTTGCAATATCGGCAAATGAGGAGCCGATTTGCTGGAAATGAAACTCTTCTAAGGGTAAACGCCACAGAAGCTCATTTTCCTGCTTAGCGCAGCAACTTGCCAGCTCTGCCAGTTGATCATCCATGCTTAATACGCAGTTATAATCGCGCCCGACAGCCATTTTAGCGGATCCGGTTAAGGTTGCCGCATCAATAATAATGCCCGCATTATCTTCCTGCGCTGCAATCAGACCGTCCGCCAGCACTAAACGTCCTTCGGCGTCACTGTTTAACACTTCCACCGTGACGCCATTTTTATAAGTGATCACATCGCCCAGCTTATAGGCATGACCGCTGACCAGATTTTCCGCGCAGCACAGGTATAATTTAACCCGCTTATTTAAGCCGTTAACGATGGCCAGGGCTAATGCGCCGGTCAGGGTGGCTGCCCCGCCCATATCACTTTTCATTATGGCCATGGAAGCGCTCGGTTTTAAACTGTAACCACCCGAATCAAAAGTGATGCCTTTGCCGACTAAAGCATAATCAACCACAGCATTAGCGTCACCCGTTGGATTAAAATCCAGCTGCAGCATACAGGGTGGACGTTCACTGCCCCGGCCGACCTGATAAATGCCATGAAATTGCTCTTTTAATAAGTTTTCACCGGAAATTATTTTATAAGAAATGCCGACACCTTGAGGTAAAACAGACTCAATTAATTGAACTGATTTTTCACAGAGCATATTAGGCGATAAAGCTTCGGGGCCAAGATTAATAGTTTCTCGTACCCATTCAATAATGTCTTTTTGCGCAGTGAGGTTTTGTAATGCTGTTGGATCTGATTCAGCAAAGTCTATATTGGCGCCTTTTTTGGCATTATAAAAACCCTGAGAAAATGCCCAGCGCAGCTCCTTATCCCATAGGGAGCCGTTTAATTGAATACCTTCAAGCGACATTCCGTCTAGCTTGCGCGCCGCGCTTTGAACCTGCCGGAATAAGGATTTATCTTTATCCAAATGGACTGTTGCGTGCCCCTCGGAAAAACTCAGCTGCGCCCCCTCACCCCAGACTGGCGGTGCAGATGCAAAACTTAAAGAAACTAAAAAAACATTGCTCATATCATTCCCTTTTCAATAAACAAAAACGCAAGCCTGAGCTTGCGTTTGTAAACATTATTAAACTTCCTCAATCCAGCATTGCTGAACGGCTTCTAAAATCCGCTCGCTGCAGTGGTTTGGATCATCATCAAAATCATCGAGGCTCAAAATCCACTCACGTAAATCCACAAAACGCACCTTTTCCGGATCCTGCTGAGGATATTTATCGATCAAAGCCAGGGCTATTTCTAAAGAATCTATCCATTTTAACTTCATCTTTATCTCCACATTGCTGTAAATCTCGGTTAATGATTTTCCGAAACAATATTAACCGTATATTTAGGAATCTCTACCACTAAATTTTCATTTCTTACGCAGGCCTGACAGCCTAAACGGGATTCCGGCTCAAGTCCCCATGCTTTATCTAACATGTCATCCTCCAGTTCATCACTTTCATCGAGCGAATCAAATCCCTCCCGAATAACAACATGGCAGGTAGTGCAGGCGCAGGATTTTTCACAGGCATGCTCAATGTTAATGTTGTTTCTTAAGGCAATATCTAAAATAGTCTCCCCTTCTTTAGCTTCAATCACTAAACCGTCGGGACATAACTCTTCATTGGGTAAAAATATTACTTGTGCCATCTTAATGGTACCTTCTATCTTTTAAATTAATTAATGCGTGCTAGATCTGATCTACTGAGCGACCCGTTAATGCTTTATTGATTGACGCATCCATACGCAGTGATGCATAGTGATCCGTCAGTTTATCAATAGCTTCAAGCGCTTCTTTAATGGCATTAACATCATCGCCTTTAGCAATTTTAGCCAGCACCTTAATGTTATCTTTAATCACTTGATATTCGTCTGAATCAAGCAGCTGAGCACCGTCTTTAGCAAGTGCCGCTTCAAGATTTTCGATAACACGTTTCACTTCCACTTTTTGTTCAATCAGCATACGCGCTTGAATATCTTTTTCAGCAAAGGTCATGGAATCAGTTAACATCTCCATCACCTGCTCGTCGCTTAAACCATAGGAAGGTTTAGCTTCTATCGAGGCATGCACCCCGGAAGATTTTTCCATCGCATTAACACTTAATAAACCATCCGCATCAACCTGAAAAGTCACCTTGATATGTGCTGCACCTGCCGCCATTGGCGGAATACCTGTTAATTCAAAACGCGCTAAAGAGCGGCAATCACCGACCATCTCCCGTTCGCCTTGTAACACATGGATCAACATGGCTGTCTGACCATCTTTAAAGGTAGTAAACTCCTGCGCACGGGCAACGGGAATAGTGGTGTTACGGGGAATTACTTTTTCAACTAACTCACCCATTGTCTCTAAACCCAATGAGAGTGGCAGCACATCCAATAATAACATTTCTGAGTCAGGTTTATTACCGACTAAAATATCAGCCTGGATAGCAGCGCCAATAGCGACTACTTTATCGGGATCAATACCAGTTAACAGTTCTTTTTTAAAGAAATCAGCCACTTTCTCACGCACTAACGGGACGCGCGTTGAGCCGCCGACCATCACGACTTGCGCAATTTCATCGAGATTAATTTGCGCATCCCGGATCGCCCGCTTACAGGCACGTAATGTTTGTTGAACCAATTTTTCAATCAGCGACTCGAAAGTGTTTTTATCAAGCGTCCCTGACCATGGCGCATACTCGAGTTTAATATCAACCTGTTGCTGATCGCTAAGCTGCTGTTTGCTTGCCCGTGCAACCTGTAGTAACTCCTGCTGTAACTGCGCTGATATTTCACCTGTAATAGCGGCTTCAGCTTTAATCCAGTTCACTATGGTCAAGTCAAAATCATCACCACCAAGGGCAGAATCGCCGCCCGTGGCAAGCACTTCAAAAACCCCCGCATGGAGGCGCAAAATAGAGATATCAAAAGTACCGCCCCCTAAATCATAAACGGCAATCACTCCTTCCTGCCCGGAATCAAGTCCGTAGGCAATGGCCGCAGCAGTCGGCTCGTTTAATAAACGTAAAACATGTAAACCTGCCAGACGCGCGGCATCTTTTGTCCCTTGACGTTGTGCATCGTCAAAATAAGCAGGCACAGTGATAACCACTCCATCAAGATCCCCCTGCAGACTCTCAGTTGCACGCAGGCTTAATACTTTTAGAATTTCACTTGAAGCCTGAACGGCATTTATGGCACCCGCTCGGGTGTTAATTTGCGCCAGACCACTTTCATGAGCACTAAGCTCATAGGGCAGATGGGTTGTATCCAAATCAGCCAGTGCTTTGCCAATAAGACGTTTAACGGAAACCAGGGTATTTAAGGGATCCGTTAAAAGGTACTGGCGGGCATCATGACCGACGCTTATCTGCGTATCACCCCGGGCATCTTTTTCACCGTAGTGCACCACGGATGGCAGCATATCTTGCTGCTGATGGTCGACTAATGTGACAGCCCCACCACTACGAACAGTTGCAACCAATGAATTGGTTGTACCTAAATCGATACCAGCAGCTAATTTGTGCTGGTGCGGCGCTGCAGATAAACCTGGCTCTGCAATTTGAAGTAATGCCATCGTTTAATATCCTGTTTTCCAGTGTCAGTCTTAATCGAACAATTTTTCTTCGATTAACGCTAATTCAATTTGAAGTTTGAGCATAAATTTTAATTGTCTAATGCTGTTCGCGGTTGCTTCCAATTCATCATTTTGAAGTTGCACTTCTATCTTTGACTCTAAATCTGCGACTTGTTGCTGCAGCTGCTGTGCAAATTCATCAATTTGATCTTGATCGTCTTCTGTAAACGCAGCGATACTTTCACGCCATTCCATCTGCTGCATCAAGAAAGCTGTATCTTGTAACGTTTTTTGTTCTAAGGCGATATCTACACCTGCCAATA
>DATBNI010000407.1:0-4640 GCA_036554425.1 Psychromonas sp. | reverse complement strand
CACTTCAGTGGCTGGTAACGAGTACCAATTACCACGGGCATTTAGCCATTTTGCGGATCTCAAATGGTCTTCTTTTGGCGTTATAAGCCGTGCGCGGGTTGTTAAGGATCCTGACAATGTTCGCGCCAGTTTGTTGCACATTGACAAAAACGGGCGCATCCCCAGCCATACCCATAAAGGTTATGAGCTTACGTTGTTATTAGAGGGGACTTTTGCAGATGAATACGGTGTTTATAACAAAGGCGATTTCATCTGGCTGGATAATACCATTGAGCATACTCCTTATACTCAAGCGGGGTGCCTTTGTTACGCGGTTCAAAACGCGCCGCTGCGTTTTGTCGCCGGAATAAGCAAGGCACTTAATCCGCTTGGCCAATTTATTTATTAACCTGCATTTTAAAATAAACAAGGTAAATATATGTATCAGTTTTCAGATGAAAAAATTCAAGTGGGTATCAGCAGCTGCTTAATTGGCAACAAAGTTCGTTTTGACGGCGGACATAAGCAGAGTGCATATTGCACTAAAGTCTTGTCCAGTTATTTTGAATTCCAGCCTATCTGCCCGGAAATGGCGATTGGATTAGGGGCTCCTCGAAGAGCGATTCGTTTAATTAAGGATGCCGATCTGATTCGTGTCATTGCCAGTGACGGTAGTTTTGAAGTCACCGAAAAATTAACTGAGTTCGGTGAAAAGACCAGCCCTTTGTTAACTCCTATGAGCGGTTATATATTCTGTGCAAAATCCCCCACTTGCGGTATGGAGCGGGTAACCCTTTACAAACAAGGGACCAATCAGGGGAATCGTGACGGAGTCGGGGTGTTTGCTGCAAAAGTGATGGCGGATCATCCCCTGATGCCGGTAGAAGAAGATGGCCGTTTAAACGATCTGCTATTAAGGGAAAATTTTATAACCCGGGTTTTTGCTTACCATAAATGGCAAGCATTAGTGGCCGGCGGTTTAACCATGGGCAAACTTATCCAGTTTCATGCCGAGCATAAATACTTATTAATGGCTCATAATGCCAAGCTTTATTATAAATTAGGCCCACTATTGGGCGGCAGTAAAGAAGCCATTGAGGTAATTGCCAAAGAGTACATTGAGGGATTTATGGCCACCCTTAAAACCTTACCTAATCGAAAGAGTCACACTAATACGCTAGCGCATTTGCAGGGCTACTTTAAGCGTGTCCTTAACAGTGCCCAGCGTGTGGATTTAGCGGATAACATTGATAAATATCGTAAGGGTTTACTGCCGCTAATGGTTCCTATCACCTTGATTACTCATTATCTTACTTTATATCCGGATCCTTATTTACAGCAGCAGGTTTACCTGCGTCCTCATCCGGATGAATTAAAACTGCGCTATTCGCATTAACAAAATATTTTATTGTAAAGGATGACAAAAATGCAGTTGGTGTGGTTTCGTAACGATTTACGTAGTTCAGATAATTCGGCTTTATATTATGCTGGTTTAAAAGGCCCCGTAACGGGCATTTATTTTGTCACTCCCGGGCAGTGGAAAAGTCACAACCTGGCGCCTATTCAAGCAGACTTTATTGAGCAGAATTTAAAAAATTTGAGCTATGAATTAGGCGCATTAGGTATTCCCTTGTTAATCGAAGAGGTAGACGATTTTTCTCAGATTCCGAAACGGCTTGCACAGATCCAAAAAACACACAATATTGAGGCCATTCATGCCAACGAAGAGCCCGAAATTAATGAAAGAGAGCGCGATCAAGCGGTCAAAAAAGCCGGTCTGCCTTTAATACTCTATCAGTGCGATTGCCTTTTACAAGCGGGCAGCGTACTCACTCAACAGGGTGAAATGTATAAAGTATTCAGTGCATTTAGAAATGCCTGGATGAAAAAAATAAAACAGACAGATATAACACCATTACCTCAACCCGCAGCCCAAGCTTCCTGCTTAGATGTTAGTCGCGCGCAAAATATAAGGGTTAATTATGATAAAAAATCCAGCCAGGCCTGGCCCCCTGGCGAGCGCGCAGCATTGCATCGTTTACAGCATTTTTTATTAGAGGGTATAGAGGATTATCATCACCACAGAGATATTCCCTCTCTGGAGGGGACATCCGGATTATCCGCTTATTTAAGACTCGGGGTGATCAGTGCCAGGCGCTGTGTGTATGAGGTACTGGCGGCTTTCCCTTATGCCTTAGATGCCCAGGATTCCGGTGTTTTTAGCTGGTTAAATGAAATTGTTTGGCGTGAATTTTATCGCCATATAATGATCCTCAATCCGCAGCTATGTAAAGGGCATAACTTCAATAAACTGGCAGACAATATCATTTGGAGCAATAACCGCGAAGACTTTAGAGCCTGGTGTGAAGGGCGCACGGGATATGGGCTGGTGGATGCTGCAATGCGGCAGTTAAATGAAACGGGCTGGATGCATAACCGTTTAAGAATGGTGACGGCCAGTTTTTTAACTAAGCATTTGCTGATCGATTGGCGTTGGGGGGAGGCTTATTTTATGAAGAAACTGATAGACGGTGATTTGGCATCTAATAACGGTGGCTGGCAGTGGGCTGCGAGTACAGGTTGTGACGCGCAACCCTATTTTAGAATTTTTAACCCTATTATTCAGAGCCAGAAGTTTGATCCAAAAGGGCTGTTCATCCGTAGGTATGTCAAAGAGTTAAGTGAAGTTGATAATAAAAGTATTCATTTACCGGTAAACGCAATAGTTGAGCACAAGCAGGCAAGATTAAATGCGTTGAACAGATATTCGGTATTAAAAAAGGGTTAATAATGACAACTGCAGTGATTGATGATTTTTGTCGTATTTATCAAGGGTTAGATAAGAATAATCTAACCCGGTTGGGGCTTGTTTACAGTGAAAATATAAATTTCATTGATGCCCTGCATAACCTTAAAGGGTTAGATCAATTAACTGCGTATTTTAGTCATCTTTACGGGAATCTTCTTTACTGCAATTTTAACATTGAAGAGGTGATTCAGGAGGAAGGCCAAGCTTCTATAATTTGGACGATGAAATATGCGCATCCAAAAATCAATAAGGGTGATCCTATTTTGGTGAATGGCTGCTCCCACCTCAAATTTAATGAAAAAATTTATTACCACCGGGATTTTCTGGATATGCGGCAGATGTTGTATGAGCAACTTCCCTTGCTGGGTAGCGTCATTAGAGCGGTTAAAAATAAGGTTGCTTCATGAAAAATATATTGATTACGGGTGCCACCTCCGGGATAGGTAAAGCCTTGTGCCTGCTTTATCAGAAACAAGGTTATGCCGTTATTGTCTGCGGTCGTAATCAACAAGCATTAGATGAAATTGGCAGTTTAAAAAATGTCTCAACATTAAGCTTTGATATCAGCGATAAAGAGCAAGTCAGCCAGGCTCTGGCAACACTGCCTGAGTTAGATGTGGTTATTCTAAATGCAGGTAGCTGCGAATATATCAATGATGCCAAAAATTTTGACGGGGATCTTTTTGCACGCGTTATTACCACCAATTTAATTGCTTTGGGTTATTGCTTACAAGCTGTGTTACCGAAAATAAAAAAAGGCGGACAATTGGCTCTAATGGGCTCAAGCGCAAGTTATCTGCCGTTTTCACGGGCTGAAGCTTATGGGGCGAGCAAAGCGGGGGTTGCTTACTTAGCGAAAACCTTGGCCATGGATCTTGTTAAGGATGAAATCAATGTTTGCCTGATTAATCCCGGTTTTGTGAAAACGCCCTTAACGGACAAAAATGCTTTTTCCATGCCGATGCTGATCACTGCCGACAGGGCTGCTGATTATATTTTCAAAGGATTACTTAAAGGTAAAAGGGAGATCCATTTTCCTGCTGTTTTCACTTTTACGCTGAAAATATTCGCCTGCCTTCCCGAGTCAGTCTGGTCTTTCATTTCGACAAGGATCATTAACAAATGAAAAAAATAGCCATTATAGGAAGTGGTATTTCAGGACTCACCTGTGCGCATCTGTTACATAAACAATATGATATTTGTGTTTTTGAAGCAGGGAATTATATTGGCGGGCATACGGCAACAAAAGATATTCAGTATCAGGGAAAAAAGTGGCGACTTGATACAGGTTTTATTGTTTTTAATGATAGAACCTATCCAAATTTCGAAAAATTGATGGCAAAAATTGGGATCGATAGCGTTGCCACTGAAATGAGCTTCAGTATTAAAAATGAAGATACAGGGCTTGAATATAACGGCAGTAATTTAAACGGTTTATTCGCCCAGCGTACTAACCTGTTTAATATGAAATTTCTTAAACTGATTAAAGAAATACTGCGCTTTAATAAATTATGCCAGTCAGCCTGGGAGCATAAAAAGCTGGACGAACAGCTAAGCTTAGGGGCTTTTTTGGATCAACAAGGGTTCAGTGAATATTTTCGTTCACATTATATATTACCCATGGGCGCTGCTATTTGGTCTGCAAGTTTGCAGGATATGGAAGCTTTTCCACTGTGTTTTTTTGTACGTTTTTTTTACAACCACGGCTTATTAACCATTAATGATCGTCCGCAATGGTATGTGATTCCTAATGGTTCAGATGCTTATGTAAAACCATTAATTAAAGGTTTTGAAGACAAGGTACAGCTTAACACTGCCGTCTCTGAGGTTTTCCGTGAAGCGGGGCGTATCA
>DATBNI010000391.1:0-19750 GCA_036554425.1 Psychromonas sp. | reverse complement strand
TTCTTCTGCGAGCCAGGTTTTAAATAATCCAGACATCTCAAGTCGGCGCTTTTCTCTTTTTTTACCCAGATTGAGCTGCCCAAAAATATAATAACTTACCATACCCACCATAGGTAAAGCATAAATAAGCAGCAACCATGCGAGAGAAACACCAATGGGTTTACGCTTAATAAGTACACTTAATGAGGTCAGTATAACGAGCGTTATATATATAAAAGCGCTCAGTCCTACATAGAGGGAGTTATCTGACCAGCTAGTTTCAAAGAAGGAAGTGTCCATATGCTAAGTTCTTAACAGAAAAAATAACGTTAACTTAAATGACAGCGCAGTACAACTGTCAAGCCTTTATTACGGGAGAGTTGATTTCAAATACAATGATTATTTATGTTTATTGCAACGCAGGTAAAAGGTCGCTTCAAAGGGGTTCATCACTTTTTTCTGAACAAAGTTTGCTTGTCCTGAGTCGAATCGATGAGAGGCTGAAAATTCCTCCTGTTCGGTGTTGTCTAGCCAATCACTCACGACACTAAGACCTAAAGTGCGGGCAAAAATGTTAACGGCCCTAAATTGTGCATCATTCACTAAGGATCCTGAACCATTGTTAATCTGCGGATCTGATATTTTTAAGTTTTCAACGCCCAGGCGATTAATTAAATTGATAACATTAGCGGCCATGCCAAAATTCGTAATAGTCAATGTAATGCCCATCTTATTAACATTCTCCAGGTTCGACAGAATATCGATCGAAGCGTCGTGGAGAATCGCCTTATCCACCAGCAATTCAAGCCGCTTAGTTGAACAGCCCGTTTCTTTTAAAATCCTTTGCAGCTCCGCAATGAAACTGATTTGTGCTAATTGTATGGTGAAGAGATTAATGGCAACCCGGCCGAATTTAATCTCCGCATTTTCCCAGGCCACCGCCTGCAAAGCGGCTTTACGGATCATTTCCCAACCAATGGGTACTAACAAATGCCTCTCTTCAGCCACACTCAAAAAACGCTCAGGCAGCAAGATTCCACGCTTGGGGTGATGCCAACGCAGTAGACCTTCCAGCGCAACAATTTGCCGTTTATTAAGGTCGTATTGCGGCTGGTAATACAAATCGAACTGCGCTGACAATAATGCCTGTTTTAACTCTTTTTCTAATTCAAACTCTTTATTCAAACCGAGGGTCAAGCCAGAGGTATAAAAATTGTATGCTGTACTTCTGCCGTTTTTATCACGCTGCATCGCATTTTCAGCATTCAAAAATAGACTACCCACTTCAATCCCGTCATCTGGGCAAAGACTGATACCTATCCTTGCGCTAAGCGTTGTGTGAATGTTTTCGATGCTAAACACACGGCTAAACTGCTCTGCTATTTTATGCGCAACCAGAGCAGCATCATGTTCATTGACTAATTCGTCAATGATAATAACAAATTGGTCATTGCCATAACGGCCCAACGTGTCTTTTCCGGAAATACATTTTGTTAGACGTCTGGCAACCTCCTTTAACACCTTATCACCGGAATTATGACCATACAGATCATTAATCGCCTTAAAATCATTAATATCAACTAAAATGACTGCCACTGCGCTGTACTGATAATTAGCACGTGTAATTATGTCCTCCAACCGGCTAAACAGGGAAATTCGATTACGTAATCCCGTTAAGGGATCATGTTTTGATAAGAAGCTGATTTTTTTATCTGTTGCTTGAAAGTGGGTTAAATCGGTATAAGAATAGATTCGGTCAATGCTGTTTTCTTGTGCATGCAGAACAGCATATACCTCTAACCAGGCGTAATAAACATTACCATTCTTGGTGCGATAGGTGATATCTCCCTGCCAGGAACCGTCTGTTTCTAAAATCTGCTCAATATTTTTATAATATGCAGCATTATGGGCAGCAGAAGCTAATAAATTGATCTCTTGGGCTAATAATTGATTTTTACTATATCCGAAAATAAAACCGGCATGCTCATTGGCTGAAATAATATAACCTTCCCCATCCGTGACGATCAGCGCTTCTTTACTATTTTCAAATACAACATTGGTAATTTCAAGGCGCTTCTGCATTCTTCGCTGCTCGGTCATATTCCGGCCAACAGCAATTAACCCTTGTACATTTCCCTGCTTGTCCTGTAGAGGTATTTTTTTTATATTGAGTAAATGATCTTCGCCATTGCAATCGCTGGAAGATACTTTCACTACATTAACTTTGTTATTTTCTATAACCCTTTGGTCTTGCTCTATAGACGCTACCGCTTGCTCCAATGGGAAAAAATCATGCACTGTTTTTCCCAAAATATCCTTTTCCAAATAACCCACAAATTCTTCAAAGGGCCTATTACAGCCTAATACACGACTTTCTAAGTCTTTATAAAAGATCATATCCGGAGAAATATCAGCCATAGTACGCAGCATGACACGCTCTTTTTCTAATAAATATTTTGACTTGTTAAGCTCTGTGATATCAAAAATGATACCGGTTTGCATTTTACCATCAGGGCCTAATTCTTTATGGAAAAGAAGATCACGCTGTTCACCCTCCTTATTAATCCATCTGTATTCATGTAAGGCAATTTGATGATCAATAAGCATTTTTTGATCTATCTTGTGGATATCATCCTGCAAAGGAGAGTCTGATATATCCGTTATTTTTTTACCTATAACTTGCTCAGGAGAGAGGCCGAACAGTGCTGAAAAATGGCGATTACAGGCTAGATATTGCCCTTGTTCATTTTTGAAATAGATGGGAATGCTGAGAGACTCTAAAACGACTTTAACCTCATCAATAAAAAAATTTTCAAGGTCAAGGGATAACTCGGTCTTTTGGGGCTGCTTGTCTGTATTCAGGTAGGTAGTATTTAATAAGGGAAAGTCTGCTTTAATTTTATTTTTTAAATCTGAATTAAGAGGAAGTTCTGAGATAAGGTGGCTGAAACTATTTTCCGATAAAGTCAGATAGAGCGGCTCTCCACTCACTAAATGAAAAACCTGATAATTATCTGTTTTTTCACCTGCAGTAAATAAGTTAAGTAATGTATCAACAAGGGGAATATTGTCCCCAAGATACAATACATTTCCAATAGAATTAGACAAAAAAAGGCCTTACTTACAAAAAAATAATCACCATTAAATCAACAAGCGATATCTAATGCAAGCAAAAAGGGAGAACCTAAGTTCTCCCGCTTCTTTGTTGTGCAGTAAAGTTAATTATTGAGCAATTAAGCTAATTGTTTGCGTACATTTCTAAACATCCGCATCCATGGGCTGTCTTCTTGCCACTCGTCCGGGTGCCAGGAGTTTGCCACAGTTCTAAAGACGCGCTCAGGGTGAGGCATCATAATAGTAACGCGCCCGTCTTTAGAGGTTAATCCGCTGATACCCTTTGGCGAACCATTCGGGTTAGCAGGATATTGCTCCGTCTGCTTACCGTAGTTATCAATGAAGCGCAGAGCGACTGAGCCACTTGCTTCAATGGCATTCAAATGCGCCTGATCTCTCACTTCAACACGGCCTTCGCCATGTGAAACGGCAATCGGCATAGTTGAACCTGCCATATCATTTAAAAACAATGAGTTGTTTTTCTGCACTTCAACCAGGCTGAAGCGCGCTTCAAAACGTTCCGAATTATTACGCACAAAACGCGGCCATAAATCAGAACCCGGAATTAATCCATTGAGGTTTGATAACATCTGGCAACCATTACAAACACCTAATGAAAAGGAGTTATCACGCTCGAAGAATGTCTGGAATTGATCCCTAGCCTGAGCATTAAACAGAATTGATTTAGCCCAACCTTCGCCCGCACCTAATACATCACCGTAAGAGAAACCACCACAAGCCACTAAACCGGCAAAGTCAGCAAGCTGCACATCACCGGATAAAATATCGCTCATATGCACATCTATTGCCGAGAAACCCGCACGATTAAACGCAGCCGCCATTTCCTGCTGTGAATTTACTCCCTGCTCGCGCAAAATAGCCATGCGCGGTAAAACACCCGTGGCAATATAGGGAGCGGCGACATCTTCGTTGATATCAAAGGTTAAATTAGCGCTTAAACCAGGATCCTTATCATCTAACTTTTGCTCAAACTCCTGCAAAGCACATTCAGGATTATCACGTAATGCCTGCATTTTAAGGGTGGTTTCAGCCCAAATCCCGCGGAATTCAGAACGTGGCGCGACCAACACCTCATTTCCATCACGGGTAAATTCGATTTGGTCAGTATTATTGAGCCCGCCTATGACCATTGAATTTGTCGCCAAACCATGACCTGCCAGGGTATTTAATACCTCTTCTTTATCGTCAGCACTAACCTGAATAACCGCGCCCAGCTCTTCACTGTAAAGCGCGGCAAAATCATCACTGCCAAGCTGATCCAATTTAACCGTCACACCGCAATGCCCGGCAAAGGCCATTTCGGCAATAGTAGTGAATAAACCACCATCGCTGCGGTCATGGTAAGCAAGTAACTTACGCTCTGCCACTAAGGTTTGCAGCGCATTAAAGAAGCCTTTTAGCTGCGCCGGATTATCAACATCAGGGGTAGTATCACCAAGCTGCTTATAAACCTGTGCCAGAGATGAACCACCCAAGCGGTTTTGACCGTTACCTAAATCAACCAAAATAAGGCAGCTATCTTCATGCTCGGTACGTAACTGTGGCGTGACAGTATGACGAATATCTTTGACCGCACCAAATGCGGTAATAATTAACGACAGCGGCGAGATAACTTCTTTCTCCTGATCACCTTCCTGCCAGCGAGTTTTCATCGACATTGAATCTTTACCCACGGGAATAGCCAATTCCAGCTCAGGACAAAGCTCTTCACCGACAGCTTTTACAGCGGCATATAAACCCGCATCTTCGCCGGGGTGACCCGTTGCAGACATCCAGTTAGCAGAGAGTTTAATACGTTTGAAGTCACCGATATCAGAACAGGCGATATTGGTGATTGATTCCGCCACGGCTAAACGTGCAGAGGCTGCAAAGTTAAGCAGTGCAACGGGCGCCCGCTCGCCAATGGCCATTGACTCACCAAAATAAGTATCGTAACTGGCTGCTGTCACCGCACAGTCAGCCACCGGCACCTGCCAGGGCCCGACCATTTGGTCGCGCGCAACTAACCCTGTCACGCTGCGATCGCCAATAGTGATTAAAAATGTTTTTTCGGCAATAGACGGCAAGCGCAGCAGACGCTCAGCCGCATCCTTGATACTTGCACCTGATAAATCAAGCGTTTTACCCTGGGCGTTTTGCGTAGTCGCTTCACGATGCATTTTAGGCGCTTTACCTAATAACACTTCAAGGGGCATATCGATTGGATTGTTATCAAATTCTGAATCATGCAGGGTCAGCTGCATCTCTTCGGTTGCATCGCCAATCACCGCATATTCAGCACGCTCACGCTGACAGATAGCCTCAAATACGGCGAGGTTTGCAGGTTTAACGGCCAACACGTAACGTTCTTGAGATTCATTACACCAAATTTCGTGGGGCGCCATGCTTTTTTCATCGTTAGCGATAGCGCGTAAATTAAATTTACCACCACGACCGGCATCATTGACCAGTTCAGGCATGGCATTGGACAGACCGCCCGCGCCTACATCGTGAATAAATTGGATTGGATTGTCTTCACCCATCTGCCAGCAGCGGTCGATAACTTCCTGACAGCGACGTTCCATCTCCGGATTTTCACGCTGCACGGAAGCAAAGTCTAAGGCTTCAGAAGAGGATCCTGAATCCATTGAAGAAGCCGCACCGCCGCCTAAACCAATGTTCATTGCCGGGCCGCCTAAGACGATTAATTTAGCGCCGACAGGCACCTCTTTTTTCTCCACATGGCTGCGGCGGATATTACCCAGACCGCCCGCTAACATAATAGGTTTGTGGTAACCTCGAATTTCTAAACCGTTATGGCTTTCTACCTGCTCTTCGTAAGTCCGGAAATAACCGAGAATATTAGGGCGACCAAATTCGTTATTAAATGCAGCACCACCGAGCGGAGCTTCAAGCATAATATCTAATGCCGAAACGATACGCGCCGGTTTGCCAAAATCCGTTTCCCAGGGTTGTTCAAATTCCGGGATACGCAGGTTAGAAACAGAGAAACCCACTAAACCCGCTTTGGGTTTAGAGCCTATACCCGTTGCGCCTTCATCACGAATCTCACCGCCGGATCCCGTCGCAGCGCCCGGGAAGGGAGAAATAGCCGTTGGATGATTATGGGTTTCAACTTTCATCAGAATATCAATATCTTCATGGTGATAGCCATATTCACGCTCATCAACACTGGGGAAGAAACGCCCCGCTTTTTCTCCGACCATCACTGCGGCATTATCTTTGTAGGCAGATAATACAAAGTCAGGCATTTTTTCATGCGTATTACGGATCATTTTGAACAGAGATTTAGGCTGTTTTACGCCATCAATAGTCCAATCGGCGTTAAATATTTTATGACGGCAATGCTCAGAGTTTGCCTGTGCAAACATCATTAATTCAATATCGTTGGGATTACGGCCCAGTTTAATAAAATTTTCTACCAAGTAGTCAATTTCATCATCGGCCAGCGCAAGCCCCAAGCTTTTGTTGGCAACTTCAAGGGCACCGCGACCGCCGCCCAATACATCAACACTGTTCATTTTAGCGGGAGAACCCTGGACAAAGAGCTTATTGGCATCATCAAAGGAAGTCAGTACCACTTCCATCATGCGATCGTGTAATAAAGAAGATAATGTTTGACCTTGCTCGGCCGTAAGTGCCGAGGTGGTTTCAACGTAATAAGCGATACCGCGCTCTAAACGTGCCACCTTGGCGAGTCCGCAGTTATGGGCGATATTGGTCGCTTTTGAGGACCAGGGTGAAATGGTGCCTGGACGAGGCGTAACGAACAGTAATGTACCTACCGGCTCATGCTCTGCTATTTTAGGCCCGTAAGTTAATAGTTTTTGCAGTACAACTAACTCTTGGTCATTTAAAGTCTCAGTTAAATCTGCTGCATGCATATATTCCGCATAGATATCTTTTACAGGTAGATTTAATGCCTCACAGTTTTTTAATAACTGATTAACACGAAATGTCGATAAGGCGGGAGCCCCACGCAAAATTTCCATAGGTAATTTCTCTCATAAGATAGATAAATGAACTTGGGTTACGCCAATCACGCAGAAAAAGTGTTACAGTTCAGGTCTTCTATTTATAATAGAGTCACCTTCACATCCAGACCTGTTTGACATAATTGGTATTGAGTGCCGCATTATATGCAAAAAGCATTTTATATTAAATAGAAACCCTCTATAGTCGTACTTAATTTATTTTTGATGATCTTATTTTCGCAAAATTTCACTGGAAATCCAGATGATTCCACTCAACAATCATTATATGGATCTAAAGATGCCTTTTACAAAATTCAAGCAGCCAATAGCATGGCTCTGGTTTAGTTTTTTAATTTTATTGCTCACCGCCTGCAATCCTTTTTCACAGGTAACTCACTTAGAAAAGATTCAAAAGCGTGGTGATATCATGATGGGCACCCTTAACGGCTCCTTAACTTATAGTTTTGACGGCAGTGTTTACAGCGGTTTTGACTATGAACTGGGCAAACAACTCGCCGACGACCTAAAAGTTAAATTAACCATCAAAGAATACCCGACATTCGAAGCCTTGTTTCAGGCGTTAGATAATAACAAAGTCGATTTTCTCGGTGCGGGACTGACATTAACCCCTAAAAGAGCACAAAAATACCGCAGCTCTCCCCCCTATTATTTTGCATCTCAAAAATTAGTTTATCGCAAGGGCAGTTATCGTCCACGGAAAGTCGCTGACATTAATGCCCCGGTTTCTGTTCTTAAAGACAGCAACCATGAAGAAACACTGAAAAAGCTGTTAAGCGAGATGGATGAACTTGAAGTGAACATCTTAGAAAATTCAGATCAGGAGACTTTACTGCGAAAAGTCGCTGAAAAAGAGATTCCCTTTGCCATTGTTAACAGTTCAACCCTAGCGCAGAAACAGCGTTATTATCCGGTATTAACGGAAGCCTTTACGATCTCGGAAAAGCAGCCTGTCGCCTGGCTATTGAAGCGTCATCAAGATGCGACGCTGTACTCTGCGATCATTGAATTTATGGGTAACAGATACAGCGACCAGAGCATCGCCAAGCTTGAAGAAAAATATTTTGGTCATGTCCAGCACTTTGATTTTGTTGATACAAGGATATTTTTACGACGCAACCAAAGCAGGCTGCCTAAATTTGAAAGTTTATTTAAAAAATATGCCACCTCTGAAGTGGATTGGTTATTGCTCGCCGCGGTCAGTTACCAGGAATCGCATTGGAATTCAAAGGCCAAATCACCCACGGGTGTTCGCGGCTTAATGATGCTAACCCTTGCTACGGCAAATTATATCGGCATAAAAGACAGATTAGATCCCGCGCAAAGCATCAAGGGGGGCGCTGACTATCTGACCCGGCTTATTAAACGCCTGCCCAATAGCATTCCCGATGATGAAAAAATCTGGTTTGCATTAGCCAGTTATAATATTGGTTACGGGCATTTAATGGATGCCAGGCGGCTCACCCTGATCAGAAAACAGAATCCCGATGCATGGTCAGATGTTAAAGAAAACTTGTCACTGCTTCATGAAAAAAAATGGTACAGCAAAACCAAATACGGATATGCGCGTGGCCGGGAAGCCCAGCATTATGTCAACAATATCCGTCAATATCTAAAAACATTAACCTGGTTTGTCGCCGAGAGAACAAAACAGCAAGCGGAGGAAAAAATCAGACTGGCGGCGAAAGCCAAGCTGGAAGCTGAACAAAAACTGGCTCTTAAAGCCAAGCTGGAGACTGAACAAAACAGCAGTCTGGCAGAAAAAGCCAAGCTGGAAGCTGAACAAAAAATCGAACTGGCAGCAAAAGCCAATCAGGAGGCTGAACAAAAAATCGCACTGGCAGCAAAAGCCAAGCTGGAGGCTGAACAAAAAATTGCACTGTCAGCAAAAGCCAAGCTGGAGGCGGAACAAAAAGTCGAACTCGCAGAAAAATCCAAGCTGGAGGCTGAACAAAAAGTCGAACTGGCCGTAAAAGCCGAGCTGGAGGCGGAACAAAAAGTCGAACTGGCCGCAAAAGCCAAGCTGGAGGCTGAACAAAAAATTGAACTGGCCGAAAAAGCCAAGCTGGAGGCTGAACAAAAACTGGCGGAGCCCGAAGAGGTGCAAACAGAAACTGCAAAAACAGCTCCGTCAGATATTACGGCTGTCAACGAATAAGGACAAGCAAGGCCAGATAGCTGAGAGTCTGAATAATCTCCCATTATGATGTTATTAAAACGGCAGTCCGGAGTAGACACCTCTATTTATAAATGCAGGTGTCTACTGGATAGGATCAACTAGGTGCTTCTTATCTGTGCTATCAAACAGCTTTTTTATTCAGGTTAATCATTTCTCAACCAGATATCTGCATTCACTTGCTCTTTATTTTTGCGTTTTTTCTTGCCGCTGCCTTCAGGCTTTGCCGTTGGTTTTTTCATAGTATTATCTGCGCCTGAAGATGCATCACTGCTCACTGCAAGGGTTTCAAAACCCGCAACCTGCTCTCGTTCAAGGCGAAGTTGGTTCTTCTTTTCGATAACCTTGAAATGATGAAAATCTTCATGATCTATAATAGATAAGGCGAGCCCCACCTCACCGGCACGGCCGCTTCGACCAATACGGTGCATATAGTCCGATGGACTTCTTGGTAAGTCAAAATTAATCACCACGGGCGGCTTTTCGATGTCCAGACCACGGGCAGCAATATCGGTTGCAATCAATACGTCAATTTCGCCTGCTTTAAAGGCCTCAAGCACACGACTACGAGCACCCTGGCCTTTATCGCCATGAAACACTTCAGCACTAATACCACGTTTAGAAAGCTTTTCAGCCAGGTGATTACAGCTGTTTTTGGCATTGACGAAAATCAGCGCCTGCTGCCATTGATGCTGCTTGATTAAATGCGCTAACAAGGCTGTTTTTTGCCCTTTATCAACGGTAAAAACGCGCTGCACCAAAGTGCTGGCATCGCTACTCTGCAATTGTATTTCAACAGGATCCTTGAGCAATTCCTGAGTTAAAGCCTGTACCTGCTCGGGAAAGGTCGCTGAAAACAGTAAGATTTGTTTGCTCGATGGCAATAAAGCGAGCAGCGCAGACAGCTCCTCAGTAAAACCCAGGCTTAACATTCGGTCGGCTTCATCCAGCACTAAGGTTTTAACCCTGTCGAGCTTAATGGCATTAGTTGAAATCAAATCCAGTAATCGACCCGGCGTTGCCACCAAAATATCGGTGCCGCCGCGTAATGCGAGCATTTGAGTATTCGCAGAGACCCCACCAAAAACAGCAACAGTTTTAATCGCACCGTTAAAATGCGCTGCATAGGATTTAATGCTGTCAGCAACCTGCTTGGCAAGTTCTCGGGTAGGCACTAAAATCAGTCCGGTAACATAGTTACCTTCACGACTTTTACTGCTCAATGTATTGTCAGCATGTATCTTCTGTAACAGTGGCAGCGCAAAGGCGGCGGTTTTACCCGAACCTGTATTTGCCCCTGCAATTAAGTCTCGTCCGGCTAATACACTTGGGATAGCTTGAACTTGGATAGGCGTCGGCTGCTGGTATTCCAGCTCAGTTAATCGCGCTAACAAGGGTGAAATAAGGCCAAGTTCTGCAAAGTTGGCTTGTGTTGTAACTTGAGTTGTGACTTGAGTTGTGGCAATGCTCATTAATATAAAGGGCTCAAAGCTAAGATAATAGCCCGCTATTTTAGCTTATTTATGCATCGAAATCGATCATCCCCGGCCCTAATGTCATTTAATCCGCGAAATAAACCGAGTTTGATTCGCCGCTAATCAGTAAAGCAATAATAGGGTAAAGATAAGAAACGCATATCCCCGCAGAAAAAGGGGCGGTGGCAAAAAAATATCATTTACTTTATCATTTGCCGGCGACCCGCTTATTTGTTTAAAGTCCATTTAAATGAATCTATAGAACGCTAATACCCGCAGCATAGCGCAATCAAGCTCATGCTATAGTCAACAATCTGGACCATTAAATGATAATTTCCGAGCGCCCCTCAAAGCTGAGTTTACCGCAGACTAATCCCGGCGTCGCCACAGTGCTGGAATACCTGATCATTAAATTTCCTTATATTGATGCGCAGATTTGGCGGCAGCGGATCACCGATGGCAAGGTGCACTACCACGACGGATCGCTGATAACGGCACGATCGCCCTTTCAAGCGCAGCAACGGGTCTATTATTACAGGGAAGTCGAAAGCGAACCCGGCATCCCCTTCAAGGAAACTATTTTATTTCAGGATCAGCATATTTTAGTGGCCTATAAACCCCACTTTCTGGCCGTCACCCCGGGCGGTAAATATGTAAATGAATGCCTGCAAAATCGTTTACGGCGCAGCACCGGCATTAATGCCTTACAGGCCTTGCACCGCCTGGACAGAGTGACGGCCGGCTTGGTCATGTTCTCTGTTAACCCGGATACCCGCCATCTTTACCATCATTTATTTAAAACACGACAGATACACAAAAGCTACCAGGCAATTGCCAAAATTAGTGATGGTGAAAATCTGACAGGTAAGGAATGGGAAATGAAAAATCGGATCGTGCCGGCCGAACCACGCTTTCGTATGCGTGTGGCCGAAGGTCAAGCCAATAGCCACTCGGTAATTCGATGCCTGCAGCAATCTGCTCAGACGGCCTTATTTGAATTAAACCCAGTGACCGGTAAGACCCATCAATTACGCCTTCACATGCAGGCACTGGGCTGGCCCATACTGAATGACAAATACTACCCGCAATTACAGCCGCTATCAGCGGATAACTATTGCGCACCCTTGCAGTTACTGGCAAAGGAGCTGCAGTTTATTGATCCGGTAACAGATCATCCAAGGTGCTTTCGTGCTGACAGTAACTTATCGCTGATATAAGTTAAAACAGCCAACAGGCTCTTGTCTTTTGCTTTTTTATGTTAATTGACTAGGTTTGTATATAGGCAGATTAGTTGGAGGGCATTTACCACGTCACATCTCGTGAAAGACTATTTATCGCCAAGAAGACGACTTTGCTGATAGGGTCACTCAAAAGTCTTCCAGAAGCAAAAAGGTTGGAGATGGTACGGCAGCATGCCGCGCTGTAATGGCCGGTCATCCTAAGGCGATTGCATTACAGCAGAACCCCTCTGAAAAATTAACCGGATAATCACTGATTGGGAAGTGTCAACACATGACAAAGAGAACCGCCATTATTGCAGGAGCCACAGGTTTGGTGGGGAAAGAAATTCTTCAAGGTCTGTTGGACGACGATACTGTGAGCGAAGTGCACAGCCTCGGCCGCAGAGCACCGACAATACAGCATCCCAAACTCACACCCCACATAGTTGACTTCAACGCTCTGCCTGAGCTCCCCCCTGCGGACGAGTTATATCTGGCCCTGGGGACGACGATAAAAGTTGCCGGCAGCCAGGACGCCTTCCGCGCCATAGACTTCGATGCCAACCTTGCTGTGGCCAAGGCAGCACTCATCGCGGGTGTCAAAAAGGTGGGGCTGGTGAGTGCGATGGGAGCCGGTTCCAGCTCGCATATTTTCTACAGTCGAGTGAAAGGCGATCTCGAAAATGCATTGGCGGAAATGCCATTCGAGGGATTGGCTATCGCACGACCTTCTATGCTTATCGGAGATCGCGAAGCTGTCGGGCAAGCCGTACGGCGCGGTGAGAGGTGGGGATTTATACTAGCTCAAGCGCTCGGTTTTCTCATTCCTGCGAACTATAAACCGATCCAAGCAACGGCCGTAGCAAAGGCACTGTTGTCCGCAGTCCCGACCGCCAAGGGCGAATCAATTTTACTATCCGGTTCAATGCAGCGGACTTGAATATGGATTCAGTACCTGATCGCACTGTCACAAGCACGAGCAGAATATGTGCATCCTGCATGCCGTGTTGTGGTAAAAGGCAAGACCCCAGCCTCAATAAGGCGTATCAACCAGAGAAACCTGTGTTGCACGAGATTGCGTCATAATGAGCTCCTAATCATTCAAAACAGTGCCTGAATAAATCATAGAAGCGGATTAATATTTAATCAATTAGATGGGTGTCCAGCTATTTAGATGGATTAATATTTAATCAATTAGATGGGTGTCCAGCTATTTATATCCAGCTATTTACAACAGGGTATCAGCCTGCATTCTCACTAATATACTGTTAAATTTATTTACTGATAAAAATTATACGATAACAGACTTATAAAGCAGTTAGTTAGATCCAGCTCATGACTGTAAATTGATATTTTATATTGAGAAAATGACGCATTTGCATTGATAACAGACTAACAAACCTTGAACACTAGAATTTATTTATCAAGGCTTATACAATGCGGTGAAAGGTTAAATAAAGGGTGAACAGTTGTGACTGAGAAAGTAATTAAATTCGAATTTGAAAAGCACAATAAAAACAGTATTCGCTACAAAGAAGTACCTGAAGACGGGGCGCCACCTGTTTTAGGATCTATCTACGTTCAGAAATGGTTTGCGGGCGACAGTAAAAATATTGAAGTCACTGTTAAGATAAAAGACTAAAGCTAAATGAATCAAGCTAACAACAAGTCATATTCCATTGCTCAATTAGGCCATCCAGTATTGAGGCAAAGAGCGGCTGAGGTTGAAGATATACTTGGCGATCAATGCCAGCAATTAATTGCTCAAATGCTGCTGGCGGTATCAGAAGCTGGTGGTGTAGGTATTGCCGCACCGCAAATTCATCACAGTGTGCGCATTTTTATTATGTGCTCTAAACCCAATGCGCGTTACCCGGACGCGCCGTTAATGCCGCCAACGGCGATCATTAACCCTGAAATACTGCATTATTCCAGTGAGAAAGTAAAAGGCTGGGAAGGTTGTTTAAGTGTGCCTGGTCTGCGCGGTTTAGTCCTCAGGCACAGTCAGATCAGCGTAGGTTATTTTGACCGGCAAGGTAATCGGCAGCAAAAAGAATTAACCGGATTTATTGCCCGTATTTTTCAGCATGAATTGGATCATTTGAACGGCTTAACCTTTATTGACCGGCTAGAATCGACGCAGGATTTAATCAGTGAAGCTGAATGGTACCGACAGTTCGTTTTTAAACAAAGTGAGTCATAAATTAAGCTATTGACTGAGAATGAAAATATTCAACTTTAACTCGATGATTAATTTTTAAGAGGGTAGCGTAAAATCGATTAATTGCTTCTTAGCCTGTTTTTTTTCTAAACGGCGGCGTTTAAAAAAAGCGCTTATTTTTGCTGCACATTGCTCGGCAAAAATGCCTGCGCTGACTTCTAACTGATGATTTAACTGTTCACTCTGCACTAAGTTAAATACCGAGCCCGCAGCCCCGGTTTTATAATCACCGGCCCCATAAACAAGACGCTTAACGCGCGCATGCACTAATGCCCCTGCGCACATGGCGCAGGGCTCCAAGGTGACATACAAAGTACAGTCGATTAGACGGTAATTTTGGATTTTTTGACCGGCACTTTGTATGGCCATGATCTCCGCATGCGCACAGGGATCATGGTTAACAATGGACAAATTCCAACCTTCACCTATAACCTGCCCATCTTTAACTAGAACAGCGCCAACGGGGATTTCACCCAAGGACTCGGCTTTATCGGCTAAAGACAGGGCATAGCTCATCCATTTTTGATCATAGTCTTGCTGCGTGTCATTTGTCATTATAAAATCAGTGAATAATAGATTTCAGTTAGGCTGTTCCCGTAGACCAGAAATAACCAGCCCGCAACGGCCAAATAAGGCCCAAAGGGCATTGGCCGACTCTGTTTATCCTTGGATGCTAAGACAATGGCAATACCAATAATCGCCCCTGAAAAAGAGGACAGTAAGATAATAAGGGGTAATGCCTGCCAGCCGAACCAAGCACCTAAAGCGGCCAATAACTTAAAGTCGCCGTATCCCATGCCCTCTTTGCCTGTAACGATTTTAAAAATCCAATAGATAGACCAAAGCGTCAAATAACCAAAGGTTGCGCCTAATACCGCACTGTTTAGATCGGTAAAGGCCCCGGAAACATTGATTAACAGACCTAACCACAATAAGGGCAGCGTCAGGCTATCGGGCAGTAACATAGTATCGAAATCAATAAATGTCAGGCTGATTAATACCCAGGTAAAGACCAGAGCAAATAATAATGGCCAACCAAAAGGCAGCAGATAAGCAACAGCCAAAGAGAGGGTAGCGGTTAACAATTCAATACTGGGATAACGTTTGCTGATCTTACAGCCGCAATGTTTACAGCGGCCCTTCTGCAGCAACCAGCTTATCACAGGGATGTTTTCTAGCGGACCAATCAAATGCTGGCAGTTCGGGCAACGTGAATGAGGCAAGACAAGATTAAAGGACTCCGGATCAATCTTGATATTGGCATCGGGAAAGGAATCGGCACATTCAGCTTTCCATTCCCGTTCCATCATGACAGGCAAACGATAGATCACCACATTTAAAAATGAACCTATCAACAACCCCAGAATAGTCACTATCCCATAGAGGTATTGAGGGTTATATTCTAACAAGATTACAATATCATTCATCAAGTTGGCCAACTTCCGTTGCTGTTAATCTGCCGTCGGTGGACATATTTCATCATCAGTAAAAAAGAAGGCGATTTCTCTTGCAGCAGAAACGGGGCTATCGGAGCCGTGCACCGCATTATAACGGGTAGAGTCAGCAAAATCGGCACGAATTGTACCGGCAGCCGCTTGTGCCGGATCGGTTTTGCCAATCATTTCACGGTACAGACTTATCGCATTTTCAGCTTGTAAAACCTGAACGACCATCGGACCGGAAGTCATAAAATCAACTAAGGGTTGGTAAAATTCGCGGCCTTCATGTTCGGCATAAAAAGCGGCAGCTTGCTCAGTGGTCAGCTGCACCATTTTTATTGCAACAGGCTGCAGGCCGGCCTGTTCAAAACGCTGTAAAATTGTACCGATAAGGTGTTTACGGACGGCGTCGGGTTTAATGATTGAAAGTGTTCTTTCTAGTGGCATAATGAGGACTTAAAATATGAATGAATTGAAAGCCTAATATAACCATATAATCCCTCGCCATCAATAAGAAGATGAATAGATGAAACGCAATCTCACACTTCTATCAAGAACAATGGTACTTATTGTTTATTTACCAGCGCTGATTATCCTGATTGCAGCACTAGCAACTTTCCCGAAATCTGCGCAGTATTTAACCGTCTTTGATAATAATGAGCAACTTTATTTACAAAGCTGTCCTGAACTCGCGACAGTCAAAGCCCCTTCCGGTGCAGCACAAAAACTCGCACTTCCCTTTACCCTGTTGAATTGGAATGTCTTCAAACAACAAAATACCAACTGGCAACAAGCGCTGCAAAAATGGGGGGAGAAATCAGATATTCTGACCCTTCAGGAGATAAAATATTCGCCCGCCTTAATAAATTTCAGCGAGATTAACAGTTTTTTTTATTTTCAAAATAACGCCTTCCAATATCAGGATGTTATCTATGGGGTCAATACGCTCAGCAGAGTTGCGCCAAGTTATGTTTGCGGAACGCGCTACAGTGAACCCTGGACAATTATTCCAAAAACAGGATTAGCCACTGTCTATCCCTTAGACAACCATCCGGATTCATTGTTAGTTATCAATCTTCACGGGGTGAATTTCACCTTTACGGCTGCCCCCCTGATGGAGCAGATACAGCCTTATCTGACACTCATTAAATCTCATGCCGGGCCGGTTGTCTTTAGCGGCGATTTTAATACCTGGTCTGCTCCCCGCCTGGAGCAGGTTGCGCAAAGATTACAGCAAGCGGGTTTTCAGGAAGCCTTATTTGATAAGGATCAGCGTACTACTATTTTTGGCCAAGCCTTAGATCATATTTATTATCGCGGGTTACGGGTAGTCAATAGCGAAAGCCTGGTCACTAAAACGTCGGATCACAACCCGCTAATGGTCACTTTCAATCTAAAATAGGCACAGTTAAAATAGCAACATGATAAAAATCAGTGTAATACATAAATTCGCCAAAATAATGAAATGGCCCACTTTCAATAACAATATAAAAAGAGCTTTCCAATGCCTAATATCACCCGTATTCCAGCAGTTAACAAACAATTTTGTCCGCAGATTCAAGCAATAATAGACAATAAAACCAAACCGCTCGGTTCCCTCGGTAAACTCGAATCCGTCGCCTTACAATTAGCCTTATTACAAAGTCAAAACGCTTCTTTTACATCGCAAAAAATAACCATACCTAAGCCCGTGATGGTCATTTTCGCGGCAGATCATGGCATTGCCGCTCAGGGAGTGAGTATTGCCAGCAGTGATGTAACCGGGCAGATGGTCGCCAATTTTATTCATGGCGGCGCTGCCATCAACTGTTTTTGCAGAGCCAATAACATTGACCTTTATGTTGTCGATGCGGGGATCAAAAATGCGCTGGACTGTGAGTCTGAGTCTTTTTTGGTAAAACGATTGGGCAGCGGCACGGCTGATTTTTCTTTACAGGCGGCAATGACCCCGGAACAAGTACAACGAGGATTGGAGTATGGCCAGCAGGTCGTCACCAAGCTGACTAAAAAGGGAGAGAATATCCTTTTACTCGGGGAAATGGGCATTGCCAATACCAGTTCAGCGAGCGCCTTAATGTGCGCTTTAAGCAACTATCAAGCGGAACAGTGTGTAGGCAAAGGGACGGGCATCACTGAGCAGCAATATACGCACAAATTAGCCCTGATTAAGAAAGCTTTAACGCGCCTAAGAGCAGAGGATGATCTGCTGACTATTCTGGCGCAGTTCGGCGGTTTTGAAATAGTGCAAATGGTGGGCGCAATATTAGCCGCAGGACAGCAGAAAATGCCCATTGTAATTGATGGTTTTATCGTCAGCATAGCCGCGCTTGTCGCATACCGCTTAGCACCCGAGATACTGGATTATTTTATTTTCAGTCACCAATCCGACGAGCAGGGACACCAATTACTGCTTAAAGAGATGTCGGCCAGCCCGTTATTATCCCTTGGCTTACGACTCGGAGAAGGCACTGGCGCGGCCCTCGCCTGGCCATTGATCCAGGCCGCTGGTTACTTTTATAACGACATGGCCAGTTTTGAAAGCGCGGGAGTGACTGTGTGAGCCGCAAAAAAAGATACTTTCACACTTATAAAGAGATCATCAAGAGGGAGTTTAATCTGTTTTTGCTGGCATTAAGTTTTTTTAGCCGGATCCCGACGCCTAAAAGCATGAGTTATTCGCCTCGTCTGCTTAACCAGGCCAATCGTTATTTTTCATTAGTGGGCTTGTTATTAGCAATACTGCAGGGCGGATTTTTTTTAATCTTTATACAGATTCTTCCCGCATCCATCGCCCTGATATTGATGCTCGCTGCGGGTCTGGTGCTAACGGGCGCATTCCATGAAGATGGTTTGGCGGATATGGCCGACGGCATTGGCGGCGGATTAAATATCAAGCAGCGTTTAAGCATAATGAAAGACAGCCGGGTAGGCACCTATGGCGTTGTCACCTTAGTCACTATTTTGGCGCTTAAATATTCATTGCTCTTAGAGCTCGCACAAAGGGGTTACTTATCTACTGAGAATCATCTGTTTTTTATAGTTTGCTTAACCTTGGGATTTTCTCTGTCGCGCGCCGTCGCAGCCAGTTTAATTATCAATACAGCCTACGTCAGTGAACAAAAATCCAGTAAAAGTACAACCTTGGCGAGTGAGCAAAAACCACAGGAATTGTTTGTTCTGATGGCAGTCGCTTTACTGCCGGCTTGGTATTTTTCATTTTATGAAATATTAAGCCTGGTCCTGTTATTGTTTATTTTCAGGCAGCTGTTTAGGGCCTGGTTAATAGATAAGATTGGCGGCATCACGGGGGATTGCCTCGGTGCTGTACAACAAATTGCCGAAGTTATCATTTACATTATACTGCTGGCCAGTCTTACTTTAAATCCGAGCTGAGGATATTTATGATTCATCTTATTATCGGTGGAGCCCGCTCAGGCAAGTCCGCCTTCGCCGAAAAAACCGTATTAAATCAATCTTCTGCGCCTGTTTACATTGCCACTGCAACGGCATTGGATAACGAAATGCGCTCGCGAATAGCCCATCATCAACGGTTACGCTCGTCAAACTGGCACTTGATAGAGTGCCCTCTTGCATTAGATAAACTGTTATTAAACGAAGCACAAAGCATTAGCCAAGATACCCGGCACTATCTTCTTGACTGCTTAACGCTGTGGCTGAACAATATTATTTATCAATATGACCAGCAGTTACAGTCGGTCAATTATGAACCCACAAGTGCGCAATACGAGAAAATAAGTGCCGGGATAGAAAATACCATAACGGATTTCATTGAGCAGCTGTCTGCTTTTAAAAATACCCATATAAACATCACCCTGGTCAGTAATGAAGTAGGTTTGGGTATTATCCCTATGGGTATTATCAGCCGATTGTTTCTCGATCATTGCGGGCGATTAAACCAGAAAGTCGCGCAGCTCGCAGATCGGGTGACCCTAATTACAGCAGGATTGCCTCTCGAGTTAAAATCGCCACAGAAGAGCTTATAAATGTCCAGCATAACCCTGTTAAGGCACCCAAAAGTGCTCGGAGAAGCCGCTTTATACGGGCGCACAGATGTAGCTTAACAGGGTTATGCTGGACATTTATAAGCTCTTA
>DATBNI010000378.1:0-2164 GCA_036554425.1 Psychromonas sp. | reverse complement strand
TTATTAACACGCCCAATGGCCGCCATTTTATTCATTTTTAATATTATGGCAGTTGTTTCATATCCGGTGCTTTGGGAAGGAGGTTTCTATGATCACCAGCTATGGGGCTTAATGATATTAATCAATGTCGTTTGGGGAGCCGGAATAATCTCGCTTGATCAGCCACTGAAAAAACATTTTTTTGCACAAAAATATTAGCCGTAATAACTTTTTTAAATATTGCGTGCAGGTGTTTTTATTTTTTAACCATAAAATCAAATAATAGCCGTTCTTCAATCCCGTTCACTGCAAGGTTAATTTGCATTTGCCAGATCATGGTCGGGGTTGTACAAGCCCCGATCAGGGTTTTTGCAGAAAAGCTCCCTTTATCCAGGTTCGTAAAAGTAACGGGAATACGCCCCATAAACATCTCTTTTCCTACTATTTTGGCATCGATCACCCGCCACTCTGGTGCATTACCCTCGAGCTTGAAATTAATCCATTGCTCTGCTTTAATTGGCGGGTTATCAACACTTAACCAGAAGCTTCCCTGAGAGCCCGCGACCTCACAGGGGACAACATAATCACACTCAAGCAGTCCGGTTGAGGATTCAACAGAGGTTAAATCCTCATTATTCTGTTGTTCTGTCTCAATGCTGATCGTGCGCCATATAAAAAGCGACACTAAAACGATCAGCATGACCAGCAATTGTACAACCCTATTTTTTGTTAACATTTAAAATCCTTGTAAAAATAATGGTTACCGCGCATTTCTTAACATAAACAATAAGTTTATTAACAATTAATCAACCAACAACTGTTAATTAGAAAAATGTTCAAGTAAACTTCGCCCGAATAATTATGTTTATATGCAGTGATCTGAAACATAGATATTTATGGATGATTATTACTTATTATGGCGTTTTAAAATACGTAAATTGTAAATAAATGCATGGAATCAAAATAATGACAAGCGCAACTACGATTCAACCTGATTACAACTATAAAGTTGTCCGTCAGTTCACACTTACCACCATATTTTGGGGTATTATTGGCATGAGTGTCGGGGTATTAATTGCAGCTCAATTAATCTGGCCCGTACTTAACTTCGACACACCCTGGCTAACCTACAGCCGATTACGCCCGTTACATACTAATGCAGTTATTTTTGCATTCGGCACTTCAGCATTAATGGCAACCTCCTTCTACGTTGTGCAACGAACCTGTCAAACACGTTTGTTTGGGGGGCAGCTGGCTTCTGTGGTTTTCTGGGGATGGCAACTGGTTATTATTTCAGCCGTCATTTCATTGCCTTTGGGCTACACTACTTCAAAAGAATACGCTGAACTTGAATGGCCAATCGATTTGCTGATTACCGCAGTCTGGGTGGTTTACGCTATTGTATTTTTTGGTACCTTAGCAACGCGTAAAACATCGCATATTTACGTCGCAAACTAGTTCTTTGGTGCATTTATTTTAACCGTCGCCGTGCTGCATATAGTCAACAGCATGGCCATCCCGGTTTCAATGAGCAGCATGAAGTCTTACTCAGTCTACTCTGGCGCGGTTGATGCCATGGTGCAATGGTGGTACGGACATAACGCTGTTGGTTTCTTATTAACCGCTGGTTTCTTGGGCATGATGTACTACTTTGTTCCCAAACAAGCAAACAGACCGGTATATTCATATCGTCTATCCATTATCCATTTTTGGGCTTTAATTGCTGTCTATATTTGGGCCGGGCCACATCACCTGCATTACACCGCCCTACCTGATTGGGCACAATCCTTAGGGATGGTGATGTCGTTAATTCTCTTTGCTCCGTCCTGGGGAGGCATGATCAACGGTATCATGACACTTTCAGGTGCTTGGCATAAATTGCGTACCGACCCTATTCTGCGTTTCCTAGTGGTATCACTGTCTTTCTACGGTATGTCTACCTTTGAAGGTCCGATGATGGCCATTAAAACAGTCAATGCCATCTCTCATTATACTGACTGGACTATTGGCCATGTACATTCCGGCGCATTAGGCTGGGTTGCAATGGTCACTATCGGCGCGATTTACCACTTGGTACCAAAATTGTTTAACCAAAAAAGCATGTACAGTGTCGCCATGATTAACTTGCATTTCTGGTTGGCAACTATTGGGACGTTTTTAAATGACATTGTCATCACTTCACAAA
>DATBNI010000396.1:0-5351 GCA_036554425.1 Psychromonas sp. | reverse complement strand
CTCCGGTAATGTAGTACAGCACCATTAATACGGCAACGACAGAAAAAATATTAAAAACAATATCAAGTGATGTTGAGTTGTCGGCATCGACGTCGGGTAATAATCCCCCGATTGTGCCTAAGCACCACAGCCACAATGCACTATTAATATTTATATGTCCTGCTGATAATAATACTGCAGAGGCGAGACCTGTTGATATAGCGGCTACGTTGAAGTGAGTATTGAAATTTGCCATTGCTTCTCTTAGATAGAATATTCAACCCGCATTCTACCTGTATTTTATATTATGAGTGGCATAGATTTGCACCTTTTTACTCTTTTTACTGCTATTTATTTCTATCCATAGCGAAATCAGCCTGAGATCCGGGAGGAAAAAAGGGATAGGCGAGCACATTTAAGGCATAAGGTTGGATATATCCTTGTTCTGACGGTGCAGATTATAGGGTGAATAATGACCGTTTCTTATTTTTTTTAAAAAAAGACTGATCCCAAGCTGAGCCTGGTATTATAGAAAAGCAGGTCACATTTTTAATGTATTTTTGCAGCTTTAAATGAAAATGACTCAGAGATAAAACTATTTTTTAGTCGGGGTAGTTGATTTGATTAATAACTGCCTGTTATTGACCTCTTTATTGTGGCCAACTAAAATTTTTAAAAAATCGTCCCATGAAGTTTTGTGTAATTAAACTAGTCAGTTAGTGCAATAGACATCTTTAATTTATCTATTTTTTCTACGCCGTAAGAAATCATTTCATGAGTGGGGGAGGAGTTAAATAGATAAATAATATTCAATATTATTTATCTATTTAACTTGATCTTTTGTGATAAAAAATTGTTTTTATACTGCGAAGAGCCAATTGCAGAAAACAGGATAAAGATCAGATTTATTAATCACTTGATCGAAAACAATGCCTTAATAGGTATAGATATATAAGATAAATTAAGGCATGATTTGCTCCTCACTTAATGTGAGTTAATAAAATAATTAAAAAAATGAGCACTTAACTGGCAAAATTGTAAAGATATTACATACTTAGCCAGAGTGCATGAAAAATGTACGTTAGTGTTATCCTAACTAAATAAAAGAGGTTTTTTCTATGAATAAAAAATTATTGCTTACTGGTGCTGTAGCATCAATTATTTTACTTGCTGGTTGTTCAAACAATACTGCGATGGAAGAGAATGTTGCTAATCTGACTACTAACGTTGGTGAATTATCAGACAAAATTGATATGATGGCAGCCGATCATGCATCTATGAAAGCTGATTTAGCAACTGTTGCTAGCGAAGCAGAACGTGCAAACTCACGTATTGATAACATCGCTACTTCTTACAAGAAATAATGCGTTAAAACAGATGATAAAAGTTGGTGCTAGCACCAACTTTTTTTTTATTCACTATCTATGACGACAGGTATTCCCTGATGTAATAACAATGCTTCTGTCATCTCATCATTATCAACTACCTCTTGATTGTTATATTTAATCTTTTCTTTTGTCCAATATAAACTAAATTGTGTGTCATCCTCACTTCTCGATATTGGAGAATGAACCTCAAGTATCTTTTTACCATTTGGCTCTGATGCTACCTTAATAGGTTCATTGATTATCCGGACGGATTCGTTGTTAGCCACCTGATGAAATAACCAACTAATATCATCTGGATTCAAACGAATGCAACCCGCACTGACCCGCATACCTATCCCAAAATCTTTATTGGTGCCGTGGATCAAATATTCATATTTCCCATAGGCAAGTTGCAGTGCATAATCACCTAGCGGGTTATCTTTTCCTGCTTTTATCACCGAGGGTAAGTGTTTACCCGTTTCTTGGAAATGCTCTGCTCTGCTCTTTGCCGTTGGCGTCCAACTTGGATGTTTTATTTTCATCCTGACACTCGTTTGCATGGTCGGCGTTGAGCGGCCAATGCGGCCAATACCAATCGGAAAAATATGCACTTCCTTTTTCCCTTTCGGAAAATAATATAATCTGAGTTCGGGCAGGTTAATGACGATGCCTTTACGGGGGACGTCCGGTAATAACATCCGACTTGGAATCTGTAGTATTTTCCCCGGGGTGGGCAAAAAAGGGTCAACCCCGGGATTAGATTCCATTAGTGCAATGAGCCCGACATTATAAAGCTGAGTAACAGCTTGCAGGGTATCGCCCTGCTGCACTTTATATTCCTGCTGTATGCCAATTAAGCGGGAGCCATCCTGTGGTAAAGGGTAACCTTCCGCCTGCGCAGTAACAGGATTTAGGATGGCGGTCAGAATCATTAAGCTGATCCTGTGCTTTTTAAAATAATGACAATTTATTATTTTATTTGATAATAAATTAGAACACACAAGCATAGTGAAACCTTATTATAGCTGGACTGATACCTAAATTATTTGAAGCTGCAAAAGTGGAGAACAGCATTGATTTTATACCTGAACCCTATGGAATGATTCATAAGTCAAAAACGAGCAGTTTACTGTGCATCTTCGCCTAGCAGTGAATATTCAACCCACTGTACAATATATTATTAATTATGACCGAAAAAATCAGCAGATGCATTTTAAATTATGTTTAGATTAATTAAGAACTGCATTGGCCTTTTTCTTGTGGTGATGAAAAACACTGCATAAGATTCACTGCAACTAAGTTATAATTGCATTTTGTAGCAGGTATATATAGCCAAACTGCTTGTAGATGTAGATGTAGATGCTGATTCCTGCATCTTCAGTGATTTGGGTATAATAATAAGTTTGAGAAATAAACATGTCAAAACGTGATTGTTATGAAGTGCTTGGTGTTGATAAAAGCGCAACAGAGTTAGAAATAAAAAAATCGTATAAAAAATTAGCGATGAAATTCCATCCGGATCGTAATCCAGGTAATCCTGCCGCACAGGATAGTTTTAGAGAAGTAAAATCTTCCTATGAGATTCTTTCTGACCCTGACAAAAGGCAGGAGTATGATGATTTTGGCCATCAGGCATTTGATCCCAACCGCCGTCCAAATTCCGGTTTTAATAGCCAAGGCGGATTCGGGCAATCTTCGGGTGATTATAATGATATCTTTGGTGATATTTTCAGGCAACGCCATCAACCAAGACCTGAAAAAGGATCGGATTTACGCTATCGTATAAAACTAACCTTGGAAGAGGCCGTTAATGGTTGCCAGAAAGAGGTTAAACTCCCGAATACGGAACAATTTCTAAAGGTGAGTTTGCCTGCCGGTATTGATGAGGGGCAAAGTGTTCGCCTTGCAAATAAAGGTAATCCTGGGACATTAGGCGCACCAAATGGTGATTTACTTGTAGAAATCAACCTTATTAAACATGAGATATTTGACCGCCAAGGAAATGACCTGCATTGTTTAATACCGGTCTCCTTTCCAACTGCTGCATTAGGCGGAACCATAGAAGCCCCGACCTTTGATGGGCATATCAGCTTTAAAATTCCTAAGGGAACACAAACGGGGCGAAAAATCCGCATTAAAGGCAAGGGCATTAAGGCAATGAAAAATGCTGTTCATGGTGACTTAATTTACGAAGTTATCATTAATACGCCAACAACCTTAACTGAAGAACAGGAAATGCTGCTAACTGAATTAGCTAAGACTTTATAAATTAACTAATACCAAATCCACCCATTTTCTATTCATTTATGCTGGTTAAAATGGATGCTAGTTAGACATAAAACTATGTTTTAGTCTTTGCTATTGATTTTGTAATTAGAACAACTAGTTACTGCAATCAACGCCTTGCTTTCATCCATTTATTCGGCACCTAAATAGATCACCTAATTAATAGAATTGCTATTAGCTCCCCTTTGCGGCTTTATAACAATTTTGGCTTTAAAAATTAATTTTTCTTTAATTTTCATGGATTCATTTTGTGTTTGACTATACTTATCGGACAGTCTCAATCAGCTTTGTAGCTATCTGAGAAAGGGCTGTTTGTGGAGGTATGTATGAAATACAGAACCGCGGCAGTTGCGGGCAGTTTTTATCCAGCTACTGCCGAGAAAATTGACCAAGAGCTTAGTGTTTTTTTAAACGCTCCGAGCGCGTCAGAAATCCAATCTCATATTCAAGCAAAGGCGTTAATTGTACCGCATGCGGGGTATTGTTATTCCGGCGCGGTTGCTGGTTACGCCTATTCTTACCTTAAAAATATTGCACATAATATTCACCGCGTTATTTTACTCGGACCTAGTCACAGAGTTGCCTTACAAGGTTGTGCTATTTCTAGCTGTGATTTTTTTACTACGCCACTTGGACCGATACCAATAGATAAAGGCTCTTATACTGAGTTACTGCAAGAAGAGCTGGTAAGCATTTCTGATCAAGCGCATTTGTTAGAACACTCCTTAGAAGTACAACTGCCATTTTTACAACGATCTTTACAAAATTTTGTGCTGGTTCCAATAGTGGTGGGGCTGTGTTCAGCACAACATATCAGTAATATTTTAGAAATATTAAAGGTTAATGAACCGGGTACATTGGTCGTAGTAAGTTCAGATCTCAGTCATTATCATACTTACCAGCAAGCTCAGCTTTTGGATAACAGGACCATCCAGCACATTTTGAATTATGATAATAATTTAAGAGGTGAAGATGCCTGCGGTTGTTATGCAGTCAATGGTTTGCTAAGTTATGCCAAAAAACAGCACTGGCCTATTAAGCTGCTTAAAAAAGCCAATTCAGGGGATACTTTTGGCAGTAAAGAAGAGGTGGTTGGTTATGCCAGTTTCATCTTATATTAGCTTAAGCTGTGAAGAGCAGGCTGAGCTTAAGCAACTGGTTTGGCAAGTGCTCGATAAGGCTGTTGAAGATCGTACCTTGTTACAGCCTGGCCGCCCAACTTCACCGGCATTGTTAGTCCCTAGAGCTTGTTTTGTTACCTTATATGTAGACAAACAGTTGCGTGGTTGTATTGGTACTTATGCGGCAGAAAAATCATTATGGCAAAATGTCTGTGATTATAGTTATTACAGTGCTTGTGAAGATCGCCGCTTTGCACCTCTGCAGAAAAGGGAACTGCCTACTCTGAGTTTTGAGATATCAGTTCTGTCAGCACTTCAGCCTTTAGTAAATAATGGGGAGCGGGCATTACTTGAGCAGTTGCGAGTTGGTATTGATGGCTTATTACTAAAAGATTCATCTCACAGCGCGATATTTTTACCCTCGGTATGGGACTCTTTAAAAACACCAGGGGAGTTTGTGCGCGCATTAAAACAAAAGGGAGGGTGGTCTCAAGATTATTGGCATAAGGATATCAAAATATTCCGCTTCGAGACCTTTGTGATTGAAGGTGTGCAGGATTAGTCTGCTCCGTAGGGGCTTTGGATAAGGTATTTTTAT
>DATBNI010000367.1:0-3621 GCA_036554425.1 Psychromonas sp. | reverse complement strand
CTATTAACCTCTTGATAGTGTTCCTGGTTTTCATTTAACTATTATTCCATTTCATCAATGGAGGCGAAGAATAGGCATTCACACTTATTTTTCATTACATTCCAAGTGTCATGGGTTGTATCAAAAGTGGCGAACACTTTATTTTTCCATTATTCACACCGTAAATCCTCCCTATCAGTTAAATTTTTTATAGCGCATGGTTCAATATAGGTTTCACAGTAACCTACTGAATTAATGATGATTTTATTTTTTAATCTTAAAGGAACTATGGATATAGTAATCAATTGATTATCTTGGCGACTTCTTTAACTAATACCGCCAGTTCATCCCATTTTTCATTTTCAATCAGATCGCTTGGAACCATCCAAGTGCCACCGCATGCCGATACACTGGGAATCACAAGGTAGTCCTTAACGTTCTTCGGGGTTATGCCACCCGTCGGCATAAATTTAACCGGATAAACCGCGCTAAGAGATTTAAGCATTGCGATACCGCCAGAGGCCTCAGCAGGAAAAAATTTCAGCGTATCTAGTCCCATCTGCATTGCTTGCTCGACTAAGCTTGGGTTGTTAACGCCAGGTATAATAGTGATATCACGCTGCTGGCAATATTTTACTGTTGTTGGATTGAATCCGGGGCTGACAATAAAATCCGCTCCGGCATCAATAGCCTGATCAACCTGATCCTTATTAAGTACAGTCCCTGCGCAAATAAGCATATCGGGGTAGGCTGCTCGCATTAATTTGATCGCTAAAACAGCTTGCTCGGTGCGGAATGTGATTTCAGCGCAGGGGAGCCCATTTTCAATCAGGACTTGCGCAAGTTTAGCTGCATTAGATGCATTTTTAATTGCGATAACAGGTACAACTTTAATTTCACTTAAGCGTTGGTTAATTGATTTCATCTTATTTCCCATTAAATGATTGGCATTACACCGATCGGAATAATCGCGCCGCGATGTTGAATAACACGCCCAGCCAGAGTATGTCCGGCAAGAGCAGATGCTCGCATATCCCCTCCAGTAAGTCGTTTTGCTAAATAACCTGCACTGAATGAATCGCCAGCAGCAGTGGTATCAATAACCGACTCGATAAGAAGGGGAGAGATTGACTCAAAATAGTCATCAGAGACAACAAAACAGTCATCACCACCCCGTTTGATTACTATTTCTTGAACCCCTAATTTCTGAGTTCGTTCAATAGTTTGCTGAGTGTTTTCATCGCCATACAGCATTTGTTCATCATCGAAGGTCAAAAAAACGATATCCGTGTTGCTTAACATTTGGCGGTAGCAATGCTGAGCTTGTTCGGTATTTTCCCACAATGCGGGGCGATAGTTATTATCAAAAGCAATTTTAACGCCGTTTTGACGGCATAAAATCAGTATCTTAAAAAGTGATTGGCGGCATTTTTCAGATAAAACAGCTAAACTTATACCACTTAAGTAAATCATCTGGTGTTGACTTAACGCTTTAACCAGAGGCAAAATTTCCTGGTCACTGAGCCAGTATTTTGCTGCGGAATCATTACGCCAGTAATAAAAACTGCGCTCTCCATCGTCAGCCGTTTCTATGGCGTAGATACCGGGAAGTTTATCTTTTGAAAGAAAAACCATCTCAGTATCAATTCCTTCGTCTTGCCAGGCACTGAGCATCTCCTTGCTGAAGGGGTCATGTCCCAATCCGGTCACATAGGAGGTAGTGATACCATGCTGTTGTGTTAGCCGAGACAAATAGACGGCAGTATTAAGGGTATCGCCACCAAAGTCCTGTTCAATTGAACCGGCTATTTTTTTCAATTCGACCATACATTCACCGATAATTGCTACACGGGTAATAGGGGTCATGGGAAGTCTCCTTTATTATGCTATAAAATCTTTATCGGATAGCTTAATAAGTAATAATAAAATCGTCAGTATTGTTATCTGGCTTGAGTGTGTGTTCAGATTAAATCTAAGCGATATAAATTTAGTTAATTAATGATTTTACGTACGCTTCTATTTCAGCTACTTGACAGTTTTCGAAGAAACATTGCTGGAAACGTTCGCCAGAAATGGCTGTTTTAATCAGCGCAGGGTCAATCGCTTTAAGCGTGTCTAAATAATTTTCTTTTATTACCGCCGCTTTAACTTCGTTTAAGATATTTGCATTGCGAACCTGAGGCTCTTTACGCTCGACAGGGTAACCTTCACCCTTAATACCGGTAAACGCTTTTTCAAAAATATAGCGAACGTTAAGCTCTGCACCCCAACCAAAGCCTTTGGCAAAAGCGAGAGCCAATGCATTACCATTGTTGATTTGAGCAAATAAAAATGCGTCAGCAGGATCAAGACAGTAACCACATACTACACCTGGATGAACGTTCAGTGACATCATCGCCCCTTGACCTGTACCACAGCCTGCAACAACAAAATCAACTGATTTTGAGTTTAGGAGGATGCTCGCCATTATCCCCAGGTGAATATAAGTCAGGTGATGATCATTCTCATCACACATTCCTACGTTGTAAACCGGGTAGCCTTTCTCTGCTACAACAGAATTAAGTTCGTTTAAAATAGTCGCATTTTTGTTTGCTTGGCTATTTTCCATCATTAATGCAATTTTCATTCTGTTTTCCCTTATTTTACTGAAATAAATATCAATTTTTTTAGTTACTAATAGCAAGGGGTTGCTAAGGTTCAGGGTAAAGGCGGTATATCCTAATGATATTCGCGCAGATGACAGTGTTTTTCTAGTAATGCCCTACCATTGAACCTATCTAAATATTATTAATTAACCAGCAGCTAGCCCCAACTAAAAAGCCGGGTCCTTGGAGCAAGGATAATCCGACAATATAGCTTCTTTTACTAGGCTATTATGATTAGCGTGATAACCAACCACCATCGACAGCGATCGTATAACCATTAATGTAATCAGAAGCTTTTGACGCCAAGAAAACACATGGCCCGGCAAGATCTTCTGGTGTACCCCAACGCTGTGCAGGAATGCGATCTAATATTTCTTTGTTGCGAGATTCATCTGCACGTAGCGCTGCTGTATTGTTTGTGGCCATGTAACCGGGCGCGATAGCATTCACATTCACACCGTATTGAGCCCACTCATTCGCCAGTAAACGAGTCACACCCATAACGGCACTTTTTGATGCAGTGTAAGAAGGGACACGAACGCCGCCCTGGAATGACAGCATAGAGGCCACATTAATAATCTTGCCGCCTTCACCTTGCGCGATAAACTGTTTAGCAACGGCTTGAGACATAAAGAACACAGACTTAATGTTGATATCCATTACGTCATCCCAATCTTTCTCTGAAAAATCGATAGCATCGTTACGGCGAATAATACCTGCGTTATTTACCAAAATATCTATGCGACCAAGCTCTGCTACGGCACGTTCAATAATTGTTGGGATATCGTCAAGGACCATTAAATTGGCACGAATATCAATGAATTTACGTCCGGTTTGCGCAATTTGTGCAATAGTTTCTGTCGGTTCAACTATGTTCACTCCAACAATATCACAACCCGCCTTTGCCAAACCAAGGGCCATACCTTGCCCTAAACCAGTGTCGCAACCGGTAACAATGGCGACTTTTCCTTGAAGATTAAACGAATTAAGTATCATA
>DATBNI010000359.1:0-8912 GCA_036554425.1 Psychromonas sp. | reverse complement strand
TGATACTCTCGCATAACGTATGGTTGAACTGGTCGGCACCATACGTTATGCGAGAGTATCACGAGTCGCCTCTGAGGTGGCCGGCATAGTCGAAACAATAGACTTCACTGAAGGCTCCAAAGTCAAAGCCGGTCAACCACTGGTAAAACTCCGCTCGGAGCTGCTCGAAGCCAGAGTTTCCGGAATTCGCGCCAATTACCAGGAGGCCCAGATCGAATTGGAGCGTGCCGGCAAAGATTTGCAGCGGTTCAAGGCGTTATTTAACGAGAAATCTGTTTCCGAGTCTCTGTATGACGAAAACTATTACCGCGTGCTCGCGCAGGAAAAACGGGTCGCATTCCTCAAAGCAACCCTCGAGCAACAGCTGTTGGAAATACAAAAAACTCGGATTCACGCACCCTTCAGCGGATTAATTCTGAAAAAATTAACCGAACAGGGGGAGTGGGTTGCCACCGGCGGTCAGATTGCAGTGATTGCCGATGATCAACAGATCGAGGTGGAGATCGATGTCCCCCGGCAGCTGCTCAACTTTTTGCATACCGGCCGCCAAGTTTCGGTTCGCAGCGGCGGGCAGATTTATTCCGGCCGCTTTGTCCACTTTATTCCTCAAGGTGATGTTGCGACCCGGACCTTCACCGTCAAACTGAAACTGGGCGAAACCAAAGGCTTAATCGAAGGGATGGAGGCACAGGTCAGCCTGCCCAGCGGACCGAAGATGAACAGCCTGCTGGTTCCGCGCGATGCAGTGATCACGCAGTTCGGCAAACAGTTCATTTTCCTTGCCGTTGAGGGAAAAGCCAAAATGATCCCGGTAGAGATCCATGGTTATCAGGGGATGCAGGTCGCTATCGAAGGATCTCTACTGACCGAAGCACAGCAGGTGGTTACCAAAGGCAATGAACGGATTCACGACGGTCAGGCAATACGGTTTTAAGGACCGCGGCGTAATTTAACCGTAGGGGCGTCCCCATGCACCCGCATAAAGCACAAGGGCCTAACAAGCAACGCCCGAGAATTTTTTGCAACATAGGCTAAGGCTATCCGTAAGCCTGGCACACAGAGATTTATTATGGATATTATCCGTTTCTCCATTTTAAAACCAGTCACCATTCTGGCCGGCATCATCATGCTGCTGATGTTCGGCATCATCAGCCTGACCCGGTTGCCCTATCAGCTCAGCCCGACTGTTATCGAACCGGAAATACAGGTAAAAACCACCTGGCGTGGTGCGACCCCCTACGAGATCGAGCGGGAGATCATTGAGGAGCAGGAAGACACCCTCAAAGGGCTGCCCGATCTGCTCGAAATGGAGAGCGAGGCGAGCAACGGTCAGGGCAGCGTCACTCTCCGCTTCAAGGTCGGTACAAGCGTTGAGCAGGCGCTGCTGCGCGTCACCAATAAAATCAACGAAGTCCCCTCCTACCCCGCCGAAGTCGACAACCCTGTGGTCAACGCCTCCGGTGCGACCGCATCGCCGGTGATCTGGATGATACTGAAAACCACTGAGGGCAACGAGCGCTCGGTACAAAGCTACAAAACTTTTTTTGAGAATGAGGTTCGCCAGCATATCGAGCGGGTCAAAGGGGTTTCTGATCTGTTTATCGGCAGCGGCACCGAAGAGGAAATGCACGTCATCGTCAGCGCCGAAAAACTGGCTGCCTACGGCTTGACCATCAATGACCTGATCGCCGTCATTCAGAATGAAAACATCAATGTGTCCGCAGGAACTCTGGGGGTCGGCCGGCACGATTTCCGGATCCGCACCACAGGTGAATTCAAATCACCTGAAGAAATCGCCGCTGTGGTTCTGCGCAGCACGGGTCAGCAACGGGTGCTGCTCGGCGACTTGGCCGAAATCCGGCAAGGCTATGCCAAGAAAAATTCAGTGGTTCTGCACAATGCAGCCCCGGGCATCGCCATCGGAGTACGTCCGGAAACGGGCACCAATATCCTCGAAATGACCAATAGGGTCGAAGCCCGCTATCAATGGCTGAATGAAAACACCCTGGCACCTGCGGGTCTCCATCTCGAGTGGGTCTATGATCAGCGTTTCTACATCAATGGTGCGATCGATCAGATCAAACAAAATATCATTTTCGGCGGCTTACTTGCCGTCGGTGTGTTGCTGCTGTTTCTGCGCAGCATACGTGCCACCATTGTTGTCGCCACCGCCATCCCGATCAGCATTATCGGCACCTTTATCTTTCTTGATCTGCTCGGCCGTAACCTTAATGTCGTCAGCCTGGCGGGAATCGCCTTTGCCGTCGGTATGCTGGTCGATAACGCGATCGTCGTTATCGAAAATATCGTTCGTCATCGACAGATGGGTAAAAAAGCATTCGATGCAGCCCTGGACGGCACCAAAGAGGTCTGGGGCGCCGTGCTCGCCTCAACCGTCACCACTGTAGCGGTGTTTTTGCCAGTAGTCTTCATTCAGGAGGAAGCGGGACAGCTGTTCCGCGACATAGCAATCGCAGTGGTTGCGGCCGTCTCACTGAGTTTGTTCGTTTCGGTCTCGGTGATCCCGATGCTTTCCTACCGACTGTTCCGCGCCGAAGAGGGAAAAACCGCTAAAAGTATCCCGCTGCTCGACAACCTCAGTCGACGCCTGGCGAACGGACTGATGGCGCTGGTCAGTCTGGCGATCCGCAACTGGCTCACCCGGATTACCACCATCTGTCTGCTGACCGGTCTGGCAATCGCATCGGTCTGGCTGCTGACACCGAAGATGGAATATCTGCCGCAGGGCAACCGCAATCTGGTCCTCAACATTCTGGTGCCGCCCCCCGGTCTGTCGACAGCGGAACGGGTCGAGATCGGCGAACACTTTTTCGAAATGGCCGCCCCGCACATAGGCGCTGATGTCGATGATGTGCCAGCGATCAAGAATATGTTCTATGTCGGTTCCGAGGGGTTTATGATTGCCGGCGCAATCGGTGAGCACTGGGATCGCGCGGGGGAGCTGCTTCCCTTCTTTACCCGTCTGATCTACAGCATTCCCGGAATGTATGGCGTCAGTCTGCAACCGGGGGTTTTTGAAACGGGTCTCGGTGAAGGTCGGGCGATCAAACTGAATATCAGCGGTAACGACCTGAAGCAAATAGTTGCCGCCTCAGAAACTATGTTCGGCATGATCCTCAACCAGTTGCCGGGCAGTCAGGTGCGGCCGATCCCTTCCATCGAACTGACCTATCCGGAAGTCCGCATCCAGCCGGACCTCGACCGCTTGCGGGCCAATGGCATGTCGACCCGCGACTTGGGCATCATTCTGGATGTATTGATGGACGGCCGGGTGATCGGAGATTACAAACAGGAAGGGAAAAAGAAGATCGATCTGGTCCTTAAAGCGGATGACCGGGAGTTCCCCACTCCGCAGGATCTCTTTCAGGCCAACCTGGCAACACCTGCCGGCAAGGTAGTTCAGGTTTCCTCGCTGGCCCGGCTGGAGCAAACCACAGGCATGGCGCTGATCCGCCACCTGGAGAGGGTCAGAACCGTCACACTGCAGATCACCCCGCCGAAAACTATGCCGTTGCAGACGGCGATGGAAATCATAGATCAACAGATCATCCCGCAGGTCCGCGGCATGGGCCTGCTCGACGGCCAGCAGGTTACCATGAGCGGCGCCGCCGACAAACTGGTGGAAACACGCGAAGTGCTGCAGTGGAATTTTCTGCTGGCAATACTGATAGCTTATCTGCTGATGGCTTCGCTGTTCGGTAATTTTATTTACCCGCTGATTATTATGCTGACAGTGCCGTTGGCCGGTGCCGGCGGTTTTATCGGCCTGAAATTGCTGAATATTTTCATCGTCCCGCAACCCATGGACGTGCTGACCATGCTGGGTTTCGTGATCCTGGTCGGCGTGGTGGTCAACAACGCTATTCTGATTGTTCATCAGGCGCTGAACAATTTTCACACCGGCGGCATGGATTATCAGGAAGCCGTTCTCGAATCGACCCGCAGTCGCCTGCGCCCGATCTACATGAGCGCCACCACCAGTATCTTCGGCATGTTGCCTCTGGTACTGATTCCCGGTGCCGGAACGGAGCTTTATCGCGGCCTCGGCAGCGTCATTCTGGGCGGACTGGCAGTTTCAACCATTTTTACTGTCTTTGTCATCCCGGCCATTCTGGTGTTTGTTATCCGCATGGAAAAACGTAAAACCGTACTGAAAGAAAGCTGATACGCGCTACCCTTGATGAGCCTGGTCCTTGTCACTACTCTGGACTTGGGTGAGGCAGTAGCTGTTGCGGCTTAGTTTAAATGGCTATAAAACTTCCAAATTTATTAAATCACTACAATATGACTTTACCTATCCCTAGGTTGCCAAAGATAGAAATCAAATAATGTAAATGCAGATGTTTACTCGGATCCCGACTATTATCCTGCTCTAATATTGTTTTCGGCATTAGAGAATTTTAAGGTGGGGCAGATTCAGTTCTATACACTGATGGTGATTTATCTTATCAAAGTATCGTTAACGGCCATAGGTTCAACATAGTTCATAAACGACTTATCGGTTTGTCTAATCAAATTGTCATTAATCAAATAGAGAATATCCAGGTACTTAACAATTTCATTATATGCAGGAAAACCTGGATGAAACGATTTTTGGAGTTGAAGCGGGTTACATAGTGCATGATTTTTCCGGTTTATCTTTATGGAAAAATGCATATTGCGAAAATAAAGGTTGCCTTATTGAGGCTGTTAATAATAACACTCCTGAAAGAGAGCTGAATAATATCAGTGTCAGATCATTGAACTAGGGCACAACAAATGATACTAAATGATTTTTTGTCATAACAACTGTAACTATCATCATTAAGATAAAAATAATCCCCCTCAACTATAGAATCAAAAAAACTGTCTAATAGAGCAGCAGTAGCCTCTTGACTGAAAACAATCCACAAGCCTAAAATCCAATTTTCAATGATAAAAATCAATTTCCGCACAAAAAATAAAAACCCAATCTATTGATTTTATTGATAATATGTAATTTAAAAACTTATATGCATAACAACTGCAGAGGAAATATTAATAACGTGAGACACATCACAGAATCAAATGTTACCGCACACCTTTAATATTTACGTGATCCAAAGCTCAATATTACACCATGAATAAATGGTATAAAATGACCTCCTGAAATGACATCGTTACCATAAACACACCATAAGGAATTAAAAATGAAAAAGTTATTACTAAGTATTGCCTTAGCTTCCGCTTTTGCAGGTCCGGTATCAGCTGCGGATAGTTTGAAAATTGGTTTTGCTAACAGAACATTAAACGGCGCTTTTTTCAGTGGCCTAACTGAATACATGAAAATCCACGGTAAAGAAAAAGGCTATGACATTATAACAACAGATGCGCGAGGTGATCTTAATAAACAGATTTCTGATGTGGAAGATATGTTGTCGCAGGGCATTGATTATCTTATTCTTAATCCACAGGATCCGGCGGCTGGTCTGCGCATCGCGGAGATCGCCAAACAGCATGACGTCACCACTATAGTGTTAGACAGTGATATTTCATTAGATGCACCTGTGGTTACCCGTGTTCAAGCTAATAACGCAGTTAACAATATTATGATTGGTGAATTTGCGGCAAACATGTTCGGCTCAACGCCAATGAACTGCGTCATCATCAGTGGTAATCAAGGTAACTTAGTGGGTGAAGCCCGCCGCACTAACTTTATCCGTGGTGTTATGGAAGCGCAATTACGTGACAATAACCACACCTCATTAAATATTGTCAGCCAAGGTTGGGGCAACTGGGACCAACAAGGTGGCCTAAAAAGCATGGAAGATTTGATCGTTGCACAAGGCAAAAAATTAAACTGTGTTTATTCTGAAATGGATGACATGGCACTAGGTGCTATTCGCGCACTTAAAGCCGCTAATAAATTACAAGACGTAAAAGTATTCTCTCACGACGGTTATAAAAAAGGACTAGAAGCCGTACAGCGTGGTGAATTACAAGCAACAGCTTCCAACAACCCGGACACACTAACGGCAACAGTATTAGATGTGGTTCAGAAATATGAAGCGGGTCAACGTGACTTCCCTGATTACGTTTACATTCCACCGGTATTAATTACCAAAGAAAATGTAAAAGAAGTTTATAACCCTGATTCCCTTTATTAAGCAATAGGGTTCATCCTCCGCTTGGCCGGGGGATGATTAATATAACCTTAGAGGAGATAACCATGAACGATTATGCAATCGTGGTCGAAAACGTAAAAAAAAGCTTTGGCGGTGTCCATGCACTAAAGGACATAGACTTAAAAGTAAAAAAAGGCTCGATCCACGCGGTGATAGGAGAAAATGGTGCGGGTAAATCCACATTAATGAAAATCCTCTCGGGCATTTATTTAAAAGATTCAGGACGAATTCTCATTGACGGAGAGGAAGTTAATTTCACCACCCCAAAAGAGAGTCAAACTAAAGGTATTGGTATTATTCACCAAGAATTAGCCCTATCACCTGATTTAACCGTAGCTGAAAATATATTTTTGTCTGACCTTGGTTTCGGTACACAAAGAGTTAACTGGAAACAGCTTAATCAGCAAGCACATCACGCATTAAGTCTGCTGGGCTTCCATATTGATCCCACCGCACGCACAGGCGATCTCACGGTCGCTTATCAACAAATGGTAGAAATCGCCAAAGCCTTAGCACAAAACGTTAACGTATTAATTCTTGATGAGCCCACTGCCGTATTATCCAGTCAGGAGATTGATATTCTCTTTACCCAATTAAAACGCTTGCAAGCCAAAGGCGTAACTATTGTTTATATTTCTCATCGATTAGAGGAGTTATTTAGATTATCCGACACTATTACGGTTATTAAAGATGGTGAAACTGTTACTGAACTGGTCACCAAAGACTGCACGGAAGATGACATTATTCTTAGCATGGTTGGCAGACAGTTTAAAGACCTCTACCCGCCTAAAACAACACCTCAGGATGAAATCGCTTTTGAAGTCAAAGGGCTGTCCACTGTGGATCTATTAAAAGATATCAATCTTACCGTAAAACGGGGAGAAATTGTCGGCTTGGCCGGACTCGTGGGATCAGGACGTTCTGAATTAGCACGCTGCTTATTTGGTATAGATAAGTACAGTAAGGGTGAAATCATTAAAGATGGCCAAATGCTAAAAATTAAGAGTCCGGTTGATACCATGAAATATGGTATTGGTTTAGTCCCTGAGAATCGTAAGGAGCAAGGTGTCATACTATCACGCCCGATCCGCGAAAATATGACTCTATCCAACCTAAAAAGTGCCTGCTATAAAAAATTTGGAATTTTCGATAATAAGAAAGAGCAAGCACTGGCGCTAGAATTGCAAAAGAGGATGGTAATAAAACTCGGTTCGCTCAATGATCCTGTCTCCAGTTTAAGTGGTGGAAACCAGCAAAAAGTGGTCATTGCCAAATGGCTCAACACCAATTGTGACTTACTGATCCTTGACGAACCCACCCGCGGAGTTGATGTCGGCGCTAAAGTTGAAATTTATCATATTATCAATTTCTTAGCCAAAAATGGCTATGCTGTGATCGTTATCTCTTCGGAGTTAGTCGAAGTCATTGGCCTGGCAAATCGTGTATATGTCATGAGTGAAGGTGAAATCACTGGCGAACTGCGCGATGAAGCACTTACTGAACCTAATATTATGCGTTTGGCTTTACCTAAACGCGCTGTAGCATAGAGAGGAAATCATGGAAAATATTGCACTTAATCAAACAACTCAAGTTGAAAAAAAATCATCCCGTTTTAAACAGCTGTTGAAACTAGCCGCGGACAATTCAACCGCGATGGTCTTTATCGCGATGTTGGTGATTGCTGGCTTCTTATCCGATAATTTTTATTCAGAAGCTAATATCACTAATGTGCTGCGTCAAAGTGTGCCACTGGGCATTGTTGCTCTAGGCATGTTATATGTCATCTTAACTGGGGGTATTGACCTTTCCGTCGGCTCGATTATGGCACTGGTATCAGTGGTTGTAGCTATGCTGATACCCTCAGTAGGTCTGTGGCCTGCCATCATTGCAGGGATAGCGGTATCTGCTATCGTTGGTGTCTTTGCGGGTACTTTAGTCGCCTACTTTAGAATAGCCCCCTTTATTGCCACGCTGGCGATGATGACCATTACCCGAGGTCTGGCGATGATTGTCTCCAAAGGTCAGCCAGTTTTTGTTGATGATATCGCTTTTGTTGATTTTGGTACGGGCTATTTCCTTGGGCTACCACTACCTGTTTACGTGTTCATTGCAGTTTCTGTACTTGTATATTTCGTTAACAAACGCACCGTGTTTGGTCGCCTAGTTATCTCTGTTGGCTCCAATGAAACAGCCACTCGTTTTGCAGGGATCCGTGTTGAACGTTTCAAATTAGCTGTGTATGTTATCAGTGGTGTTACTTGTGGTATTGCTGGGGTCATTGCAGCAACGCGAACTGGTGTTGGCTCACCAGTATTAGCACTGGGCTTTGAGTTGGATGCAATTGCCGCCGTGGTGGTTGGGGGTGCGAGCCTTGCCGGAGGCAAAGGCACTGTGGTGAATACCATTATTGGTGTGTTGATCCTATCTGTTATTTCTAACTTAATGAATTTAATGAACATTTCTGGTTATCATCAGCAAGTTGTGAAGGGTGCAATTATCATTTTCGCAGTCATGTTAGAAAGCTTAAAAAGCAGAAATCAGCACTAAAGTGATGGATTAAGTTCACTTATCCTGTGCTGAAAAGGCGTATATTATAGCCTATAATGCGATCCGTTAACTGGTTACCTAAATATCTTTTACCTTATATTGATAGCTAGGTGCCAGTTAATATCGTTGCCAACAACTAACTCCCTTTTATTATAACCCTATCCGCGACAACTGCTCTTTTTCTCAGCCCCTTGATATGGT
>DATBNI010000332.1:0-8566 GCA_036554425.1 Psychromonas sp. | reverse complement strand
TTATTAAGCTCCCTTTGGCAATCGTTCAAAGAGGCCGTTTTAAATAATGAGTATGTGCTTTTATGGAGACAGAAACATCCGCGCAGCATCTTGTTTTTTCAGGCTAGGCTGGATAGAACTGCATTTTCAGGTTTAATGCTATCACTGTTAACCCTGGCATTTTTCTATGTAATAGCCCTGCTTAGCGGGGTAGTTGAAGATCTCATCACATCTGATCCTATTGTTGAAGCAGACATTCGTATTGCAAATCTTTTCTTTGTTTTTCGCGCGGATCCACTCACGGCGATTTTTAGCTGGATAACCTTGCTGGGTAAAAGTCAGGTAGTTCTGGTCTTTATTGCGCTTTCGGTTGCACTCCTTTGGTTATGGCGGAAAAACGATTACCTTTACCCTCTTTTTATCGCTGTTATTGGCAGTGGGATATTTACCTATTTGGGCAAACTGGCTTTTCATCGACCTCGTCCAGAACTGGCTGTTTATGCGGAAAATTATTTTTCTTTTCCTAGCGGGCATGCCACTATTGCGGTCGCGTTATACGGTTTTTTGGGCTATCTCCTGATCCGCTTTACCCGCAGCTGGAGTAGAAAGGTAAATATATTATTCGCCACAATTGTCATCATTATGGCGATTGGTTTTAGCCGTATATACCTTGGCGTTCACTATATAAGTGACGTATGGAGCGGTTATCTTGTCGGCGCAATGTGGTTGATTATTGCCATTTCTTTTTCCGAATGGCTTAAACATAAGAACAGGAAGAAGATATCGGGCTCCCCAATCAAGGCAATCCGTCCAATTTCATTTGGACTCATTCTAACGGCCATCTTATTCTACGTAGGGTTTGCAGTAAGCTACCATCCACCACTGGCTTCAGTACCTGCAAACAATGCTGTTATTGTATCTGAAAGCACGGACATTTTCGTAACTGAACAGATCAAATACACTGAGACACTGATTGGTGAAAGACAGCAGCCGGTTAACTTTATTTTCCTTGCCAGGAATGATGACCAGCTGATAGGGGCACTTCAGCAGTCTGGATGGAGCTTAACGGATAAGGCGAATGTCCTATCATTTGGCAAAGCTGTTAATGCCTTGATATCGAAAACAGCGTATCCATCGGCCCCCATTTTTCCCTCTTTCTGGAATACCAAAACACAGGATTTCAGCCTGTCAAAAATGACCGGAGAAAACACCTTCAATCATTCACAGCATCTAAGGATATGGCGTACAAACTCATTATTGAAAACAGGAAGCCATATTTACGTCGCCATAAGCAATACCATTGATGGCCTGAAATGGGAATTGATTCCGAAAATTTCGCCGGATTTAGACGCTGCACGAGAGCAGTTATATCTGGACCTTAATGACTCAAAAATGATTGAGAGTCAGATAAAAACACAACTTGTAGAGCCGCTAATAGGTACCAATTTTATGGGAAGTCAATTTTTTACTGACGGCAAGATTTACATCATTACCTTTTAATAACGCTGTTTTTGGTGCCTTTGACAACAGTTTTATCTTTTTTGGTGGCAATATTAGCCGGATTTAACAATCTAATGACAGGATATGGCGGATGCCTAGCTTATAACTGCTTAATGTGCACCAGCCGTGGTATTAGCAACCAATAAGTGACGGGTTTCCGGGGCATTTTGTCTGCGCTGAAAATTGTGATTAAGTAGAGTATAGAAGCAGATTTATCTCCGATACCCTACACTCTTTAAAGAAGATCAGGGAGTAAATGACATTAAGCGTATTTTTGAAATTAATAAACTTCAGGGCAGACCTTGGTATGTGTTTAGCGGCATTTATCAGCTCATGACTCTCATCTTTTTACCGCACCGAACAAAATAGGGTTTTAATTATGCTACTTGATACACCCATTTGTGATTTCGGCTGGAAAGCCCCGGATTTCACATTAAAAGATGCCAACGGCAAAATCTTCACCATGAGTGAGCACCTGGGCGAGAAAGGTTTATTGATTGCCTTTATCTGCAACCATTGCCCGTACGTTCGGCGCATTGGTCAGCGCCTGGCAGAAGATACAAAGTTATTGATGTCAGAAGGTATTAATGTACTGGCCATTATGTCCAACGATTATGAATATGTAGCGGCCGATTCGCCGGAGAACATGAAGCTGTTTTCTGAACAATATGGTTTTACTTTTCCCTATTTAGTGGATAAAGAGCAGTTAATTGCTAAGCAATATGGCGCGGTGTGTACGCCTGATTTTTTTGGTTTTAACAGTAAAGGCGAACTTCAGTATCGCGGAAGGCTTGATGAACTGGTCTATGCCATGCGCATGATCGCCAAAACCGGTCAGGGTCCGCAGAAGCAAACTCCCAGCATGGGCTGCTCAATAAAATGGCGGGGGTAAAATACGCCTTATTCTGTACGATAATGATAAAGAGTTTAAGATGTTTGTTGTACCGCTCTGATAAGACTGCCGGTTTATTACCGTATGAAATTAGACTATGTCTGGATGCGCCTTCGATGCTAACATGGGCCTGTTTTTTGATCTTGGAGAAGTCATGTTTTATTGCCCCCTATGCGGCATAAAGTCACTTGCAACTATTTCATCTAAGAAATTTTTTTGTGACCAATGTGAGTTTACTTTTTTCCAGAACACAGCCGCTGCTGTGATGGTTGCAATCTGTTATCAAGATGAACTGCTTGTTGTAACAAGAGCCAGAAACCCGGGAATAGGCATGTGGGATCTTCCCGGTGGTTTTGTTGATCCGGATGAATCACTGGAAGAAGCCGTGGTGCGCGAGTTGTATGAAGAATTAGCGTTTACCGTAACAGGCGCAAAATATATCTTTTCCAACAGTAATACTTATTTATATAAGAATGTGGAATATAAAACCTGTGATGCTTTCTTTGTGGTTGAATTGGACGAAAGACCCATTGTTCAGGCACAGGATGATGTTGCGGCTGTGGAGTGGGTAACATTGGCAGATCTAGATATTACAGGTTTTGCTTTTGAATCGGCCCAAAAAGCGGTTTTAAAATTACGCGAATGACAGATAGTATCCGTTTTGTCCAAGGCCACAAAATAATTTTTTTATTACCTATTTTTGAAAGTGAAACAGTAAAATGTCTGATGCTAATAATATTGTCATATTTGATTTTGAAACAACAGGTTTATCGCCCAAAATGGGCGATCGGGCGATTGAAATAGGGGCTGTGCGGATCAAAAATGGCGTGTTGGTTGACCGGTTTCAGGCGTTAATGCAGCCGGGCATAAGGATTAATTCTTTTATTGAAAACTTTACCGGCATCAGTAATAAAATGTTAGCGGAAGCTGAGCCCTGTGCAGAGGTGATGGGCAGGTTTTGTGATTTTATCGGCTCAGATAACCTTGTTGCCCATAACGCCTCCTTTGACAAAAACTTTTTAGATGCTGAATTACACAGAATATCAAGATGCTACCCGGGACAAATTAGTTGTTCAATGCTCCTGGCAAGAAGAGTCCTGCGCGATGCACCTAATCATAAGCTGGGCACTTTGGTTGATTATTTAAATATTCAAACAGAAGGGGGCTATCACCGTGCTTTATTCGATTCAGAAATGACTGCCAAGGTTTGGTTGGCCATGATTAATAAAATTAAGCAGCATTATAACATGACAAGGGTGCCTTTCGCATTGGTGCAAAAGTTATGTAAAACCCCCGCGGCGTCTGCGGATCGTCTTCTTTCAAATTGGAAATGATTTACCGCCAAAGCAGCCGATATGAAAAATCCAACTAACTCCAGATCAAATATTTACTTAGGGGGATTTTCAGGGTCGGTTACCTCTTCAGTGAGGCTGTCATTACCCTCATTCCTTTCTTTTTTGGCTTTTTCAGCCATTTTTTTATGTAATTCCTCAACCAGTTTCTGGTTTAATTTAGCAAAATAGATGTCTTCTTCTGCCTTTCCCCGCATTTTGATTTTTTCAGTAAAGTCACTCATAACCAATACCCCCTTCACCAAAGCTATTATAAGTTTAGCTCATCTAAAGAGATAACGAGCTAGACTATCGCCAGCCAATTAACCACTCTTTAGCATCCTTTAGCGAGCGCCAATTAATGTCATATTCAGCATGGTTAATAACAGCCTGAATAACACAGCCTATTATTTTTTTATCCTCATTAAACTCAAGCTCACTGACAATAAAATGCTTCTCCTTATTAAAGACAGTTAATTTTGTCCACTTACTGTGCAGTAATGATTTGGGGTTAACAGTATTGATATTTTTATTAACGCTTTGTCTGTTTACCATAGGCATAATGATAGATTCCTTTTTTTGTTGCGGCATAAAGAATACGATCATGTTGTGCGAAAAGATCACAACATTCGGATTTAACGGGCAAGCAGCTTAAACCTAAGGTGACACAGAGTATTAGCTCGCAGAGAATCATCCATTAACAACACCGTTACGGGTAATCAAAAACACGATTAAATATCTCTGTTAATAATTTTACTTTATTTGCCTCTCTGGGGGATTTTTTGGCAACCAGTGATAAATTAAACGGGTAGCTAAGTTGGCCGGGTTGAATAATTCTTATTTCGCCGTGATTGAGTTCATGTTGAATATAACTTTGCGGCATAAATCCGATGTAACACCCCGATAGAATCATTGCTTTTCTGGTATCAAATTGATAAGACTTGGCCGCTAGATTTAATTTTTGCAGCTGCTCAATACCTGAAGAATCGAGATCAATGCCGGGATGAATGGCAGGCACACTGCCTAATTCCGCCTGGCTAATTAAGGTATCTACTTTGTTAAAAAAAGGATGTTTTTTACTGCAGCAAAGATACACTGCTTCACTCATCAGGTGCTGGTAATGCAGGCCTTCGATATGCTGGTAATCAGGAAATAAACCGATATGCGCTTTATCTTTTAATAAGGATTTTTCAATATTTGAGATAGGCTCACTGTCCACAACTAGGTGTAAGTTCGGGGAGCTTTTATGAATAAGTTGTACCACTTCGGCTATTTTATCCTGTCTCGACGCGTTTAACTGGTCGGCGCACAAAATAACTAACTCACCACTTAGCTCTTTGCTTAAGGTGCCTACCAAGAGTGAGAAATCATTCAGTGATTCAAATAAATTTATCACTGCGCGGTAAACCGTTTGCCCGTCTTCCGTTAGCGAAAATCCACCTCGGCCACGTAAGCATAGTTTGAGCTTCATGCGCTCTTCTAAATTTGACATATGAATGCTGATCGTCGAACGGGTAATGCCAAGCGCCGGTTCTGCCGCCGAAAAGCCGCCGTTTTCTACCACAGAAACAAAAATACGTAACAAGCGTAAATCATATTCGGCGATCGGTTTAGGAATGATGGATGCTTTACTCAAAGTTTTATCTACCTCAAACTTATTGTTTAATGTTTTGTATTTAACATCAGTTGATATTGTTATTCAATAGGTAAAGATAAATCAGGTTAAAAAATCTGCTGCTTGCTTAAGTTGCGGATTCAGGCATGTTAAGAGTGTTTAACATAGGTAAATCAATTGGGAGATAACGATGCACGGAATACAAGATAATCAATTAGTCAAAACCTTTTCGTATATTGATGGTAGCTGGCACAGCAGTGAGTCTTATTTTAATGTCACCAATCCTGCGACAGGGGAAGTCCTGGTTAAAGTGTCTAATGCCGGGATTGTTGAAACCGAGCTTGCTGTAAAAGCTGCAAAAACTGCCTTAAAAGCCTGGTCAGCGAAATCTGCCAATGAACGCGCAGCGTTAATGCGTAATTGGTTCAATTTGATGATCAAGCATCAAGATGATTTAGCGCGTATCCTGACACTTGAGCAGGGTAAACCTTTTGCCGAAGCAAAAGGAGAAGTAGGCTATGGTGCGGCTTTTGTCGAGTGGTTTGCCGAAGAAGGCAAACGCGTTTACGGTGATACTATCCCCGCACCATCGGGTGACAAGCGCATTATTGTTGTTAAGCAACCCGTTGGTGTGGTTGCCGCGATCACGCCCTGGAACTTTCCAAATGCAATGATTGCGCGAAAAGCAGCGGCGGCATTAGCGGCAGGTTGTACCTTCGTGGTTCGGCCCGCCACGCAAACACCACTGTCCGCGCTTGCAATGGCAGAGCTTGCCGGAAGAGCCGGTATACCAGCAGGGGTGTTTAACGTGGTAGTAGGTGAAGATGCATCTGGCATGGGTAAAGTGCTGACTCAGCACCCTGATATTGCTAAATTCACCTTCACCGGATCAACCGCAACTGGTAAATTATTAATCAGCCAATGTGCTACAACAGTAAAAAAAGTGTCGATGGAATTGGGCGGGAATGCGCCCTTTATCGTCTTTGATGATGCCGATATTGATGCCGCGGTAGAAGGCGCAATGGTCTCTAAATATCGCAATGCGGGACAAACCTGCGTGTGCACCAACCGCATTTTTGTGCAGGATGCGGTCGTTGATTTATTCACCGAAAAATTTAGCGCTGCTGTGTCGAAATTGTCAATAGGAAACGGTTTGACCGAGGGGGTCAATATTGGCCCGATGATTTCAAGCACAGCCGTTGATGGTGTGAGTAAGCTGGTAAGCGACTCTGTTGCACAGGGTGCGAAGGTGCTATTAGGTGGACAGCGTGACAGCGCCGGTGATAATTTCTATCAAGCGACTATTCTAACCCATGTGCGTAACGACATGCCGATTGCGCGCAACGAAATTTTTGGCCCGGTCTCGCCTATTATTGCCTTTAGCGATGAAGATCAAGTGATTGCCATGGCCAATGACAGTGAATATGGCTTAGCCGCTTATTTTTACTCGCGTGATATCGGCCGCGTTTGGCGTGTTGCAGAAGGGCTCGAATACGGCATGGTTGGCATTAATGAAGGCCTCATTTCGAATGCCGCGGCCCCTTTTGGTGGCGTGAAGCAATCAGGCAGCGGCCGTGAAGGCTCTAAATACGGATTAGATGATTATCTGGAAATTAAGTATTTATGCATGGGTGGCTTAAATAAGTAACACCCTTGTCCGTAATCGCCGATTAAGCAGTCAATAAAATATTAGGAATAAAATCATGTCAAACGAAACCTTACAAAATAGAAAAACACAAGTCATCGCACGCGGACAGGGTAATATTTATCCGGTTTATGTCGATCATGCTAAAAATGCTGAAATTTGGGATGTTGAAGGCAATCGCTATATCGATTTTGGTGCCGGTATTGCTGTCTGTAACACAGGTCACAGCCACCCTAAAGTTATCGATGCGGTGAAACAGCAGGTGGATAAATTCAGCCATACCTGCGTGATGGTGAACCCCTATCAAGTAGCAGTCGAGCTGGCTGAAAAATTAACCGCGTTGGCGCCGGGCAATTCCCCTAAAAAAGCGATTTTTGTGACTACCGGTGCGGAAGCGGTAGAAAACTGTGTGAAGATTGCCCGTGCCCATACTCGGCGTCGTGGCGTGATCGCCTTTAACGGCGGTTTCCATGGCCGTACTAATTTGACCATGGCACTGACGGGTAAAGTGACCCCTTACAAAAACCTGTTCGGCCCATTTCCGGCAGACATCTTCCATGCCCCTTTCCCGATGGCGCTCCATGATGTCTCGGTAAAAGACGCATTAAAAGCATTACAAAACTTATTCAAAGTGGATATTTGTCCAACCGATGTCGCTGCTATTATTGTTGAGCCTGTGCAGGGCGAGGGCGGATTTTACGCGGCACCTACTGAGTTTTTGCAGGCATTGCGCGAAATTTGTGACCAGCACGGCATTGTCTTGATTGCCGATGAAATTCAAACTGGTTTCGGGCGTACGGGTAAAATGTTTGCCTTTGAACACGCAGGTGTTGAAGCTGATTTAATGACCATGGCAAAAGGGATTGCCGGCGGCTTCCCTCTTTCTGCCGTGGTGGGTAAAAGTGATATAATGGATGCACCGCTACCGGGTGGCCTTGGCGGAACTTATGGCGGCTCGCCGGTTGCATGTGCGGCGGCACTGGCAGTGCTGGAGGTGATTGAAGAAGAAAACCTGGTGCAGCGTTCGCTGCAAATTGGTGAACGCTTTAATCAACGTCTGAGCCTGCTGCAAACGCAACACCCGGAGCTTATCTTGGAGGTGAGAAACCAAGGCGCAATGATTGCGATCGAGTTTGTTGAAAATGGCTCAGCAGAGCAGCCCAATACAAAATTAACCCAGGCTATTATAGCCAATGCGGCTCAACACGGGCTAGTGCTCTTAGCCTGCGGTTTTTACGGTAATGTGATCCGTTTTCTGCCGCCGCTCACTATCTCCGATGAAGTGATGGAAGAAGGTTTAAATAACTTTGCCGGCTTATTTGAAAGCCTAGCAGTGAAGGCTGAAAACAACCTAAAAGCAAGTTAATCGGCCTGTTTTCTTCACAAAAACCCTGTTCATGCAATGGATAGGGTTTTTGCACATCTACAGCAATAAATTGTCAGTGGTATTTATCAAAATCACCTCGCTCATTAATGCCTGCATTGATGCTTTTTAGTGGGTGCTTAGAATCCATAATGCGGCACTGCCAGAATAAATTCACGGCAAGTTAAGTGCTAATGCAGTGCTCAAAATCCGTCGCTATCGATCAGCCTCAAAAAGCCCT
>DATBNI010000317.1:0-2862 GCA_036554425.1 Psychromonas sp. | reverse complement strand
TAAAAATCGTTACCAGGAGTATGGGTACAAACAGTGCAGTGGTACTACGATTGACAACAAAATTATGCACGGGGAGCAATTACTATTATCTAATCTCACCACTTCAGAACTATACGACCCGGCAACCAACTAATGACAATGGCAGGATTGATTGCGGCGGCAGAGGATGGAGAACGCTAATACTGCTCCAAAAAAAGGCAGCGGACAACCATCAATACCATTCACTTAACGCTGCTGTTTTTTAATTTGTTCCCAAACTGCATCTAACGCCTCTAAAGAACAATCACTCATTTTTTTCCCCTGTTTTAATACCGCTAATTCAACCAGACGAAAACGTTTCTCGAATTTACTGTTCGCCTGGCGTAACACTTGTTCAGGATTACATTTTAAATGACGCACTAAATTAATATTGGCAAATAACAGGTCCCCTAACTCTTCTTCAATACGCGCCTGCTTTTGCTGCTCGCTGAGATCATCACGTTTTACTTCCGCTAAAACTTCGTCTATCTCTTCGTGAATTTTATCAATCACAGGGGGTAAACTATCCCAATCAAATCCCACATTCGCACAGCGCTTTTGAATTTTATAAGCACGGTTTAATGCAGGTAAGCTTAAGGGGATATTGTCTAATACACTGTCGCTTTTATTTTCTGACAAGGCTTTTGCGGCACGCTCTTTGTTTTTTTCGGCTTCCCAATTAGCATGAATTGCCTCTTCATTGGCAAATTCGGTCTGAGCAAATACGTGCGGATGGCGACGGATCAACTTTTCGCTGATCGCCTCAATGATATCGTTAAACTCAAACAACCCCTGCTCTTTTGCCATCTGCGCGTAAAAGACCACTTGAAATAACAGATCCCCAAGCTCTCCCTTTAACTCCTCAAAGTCTTTCTGCTCGATAGCGTCAGCAACCTCGTATGCTTCTTCAATGGTGTGCGCCACAATGGAATCAAAGGTTTGTTTTTTATCCCAGGGGCAGCCATTTTCAGGATCGCGCAGTTGTTCCATGATCTTTAACAGAGGTTGTAAATTAGCGGTTGGCATGAATAGATCCTTAATGATAAGCGTTAATAAATAAACTGCTAAGAGTAAATGAATTGTCGAAGATTATAAACAGGATATTAATTACACCTGGATATTGCCTTGATGCTCATAAATCAAATACAACCGACAAGATAACAACTACATTTAATAATAAGACCTTATAAACTTGTTAATTAGATAAAACTACATTAGCATAAGCTAATTACGATAAAGTTCATCCTCAAAGGATCTCTCATGAAAGAAAAAAATTATCCGATCTTTGCAATTTTCATAAGCTTTTTTTTTACCGTTATGTACAGCAAATCGCTTGTTGCAGACAGGCTATTTGAAGTAAAAAATGAGAAAAAAGAACAGGTTGTAGTGTTAGACGCCACTATTGAAGCCATTAATAAAGCAACACTTTCTGCACAAACCAGCGGGCGTATTACAAAAATCAATTTTGATACAAATGATTACGTCGAAAAAGACGACATAATATTGGAAATGACCAACAAGGAACAGGGAGCGCAGCTCGCCGCGGCAGAAGCGAATGTATTACGCACCCAGGCTGCCTATAATGAATCAAAATTAACCTATGATCGTTACAAAAAACTTTTTCCTAAGGGCGCCATTTCACAGGGGCAATTAGATCAGGCTGCAGCAGCGGCTGAAACCAATAAACAGCTTATTAAGGCAGCGCAGGCTAATTTAACTCAAGCCAAAGAATCCTTAAATTATACCATTATCAAAGCCCCCTACTCGGGTGTTGTGACCGAACGGCATGTGGAAATAGGTGAAACGGTCAATCCCGGCGAGCCGCTTTTTTCCGGTATGTCATTAACCAGCCTGCGGGCGGTAACAGAGGTGCCGCAGCGTTATCTTGTGGCGCTGCGTGCTAATCCGGAATTTATTATCACGCTCAGCGATGGCAGTAAACTGTTCTCAGATAAAATTACTTTATTTAACTATGCAGATCAACAGTCACATGCCTTTAAGGTACGTATAGACTTACCGCCTACGGATAAACGCTTATTACCCGGAATGTGGGTAAAAGTACAGTTTGTCAGGGGCGAATCAAAAATAATCAGCGTGCCAAGCAGCGCAATATTGACCAATAACGAACTGAATGCTGTGTATCGGGATGTCGGCGGTAAAGCGATTTTAACCCAGGTTCGACTGGGTAATAGACTGGATAATGACATTGAAATTTTATCCGGATTACATCCCGGCGATAAAATCAGTATTGATGCTTACCAAAAGCTAAAACAGTTGAGGGCTAAATAATGAATCCTCCACTGAATATTTCCGGAAGAATTGCGCAATATTTCCAGAGTGCGGCGATCACACCTCTGCTTGCAATCGTCGGATTATTATTAGGCTTTTTCGCTATTATGGTGACTCCAAAGGAGGAGGAGCCACAAATTGATGTCACTTTTGCAGATATCTACATCCCCTTTCCCGGCGCTTCAGCAAAAGAAGTTGAAAATTTAGTCACTATTCCTATTGAGCAGGTTATTTCTGAAATAAAGGGTATTGATACCACTTATTCTTTTTCGCAGCCCGACGGTGCGATGATAGTGGTCATTTTTAAGGTCGGTGAACAACGTAACGATGCGATTGTAAATTTATATAATCAGGTTTATTCAAATATGGATAAACTGCCACTGCATGCCGGGATCGGCCAACCCTTGATCAAACCGCGCGCCATTGATGATGTGCCTATCTCCTCATTAACCCTTTGGTCAAAAGATAAAAATGTCACAGCGCAGCAGTTGACTCAGGTTGCACATGGCCTGGAGAGTGAACTTAAACATATCCATGGCACCCGCGATATCTATA
>DATBNI010000296.1:0-7451 GCA_036554425.1 Psychromonas sp. | reverse complement strand
TCAGCATGGAAATTACCGGCAGAAATAATGTCGCCATCCTCGGCAAAGACCAGAGGATTATCCGAGACTGAGTTTGCTTCAATTTCATAAATAGCAGCCGAATTACGAATCTGCTGTAAACATGCCCCCATTACCTGCGGCTGACAGCGAAGAGAGTAAGGATCTTGTACTTTTTCACAGGCAGTATGTGAATGACTTATTTCACTGTTCGTATCTAATATATGACGATAGATTAAAGCTGAATCTATTTGAGATTGATGGCCGCGTACTTGATGTACCCGGTCATCAAAGGGGCGCCGGCTGCCTAATGCTGCATCGACCGTCATTGCGCCGCATAAGGTTGCAGAGGCGAACAGATCCTCAGCGGCAAACAGCCCCTCCAGGCCAAAAGCACAGGAAGCCTGGGTACCGTTTAATAATGCCAAGCCTTCTTTAGGGGCCAGGGTAATAGGCTGCATACCGGCAATTTCCAGGGCTTCGCTACCTGCAATTATTTTCCCCCGGTAGCGTGCTTCACCTTCACCTAATAAGACTGTACTCATGTGCGCCAGTGGCGCTAAATCGCCCGATGCGCCCACTGAACCTTTTTTCGGCACACAGGGGTATATCTGCGCATTCACCAGTTTCATTAATGCTTCAATAACAGATAAACGAATGCCTGAAAAACCCCTCGCCAGACTGTTGATTTTTAATACCATCATCATACGTACGGTTTCATCATTCATCAATTCGCCGATACCCGCCGCATGGGAAAGGACAATGCTGCGCTGCAGTGTTTCTAAGTCTTCCGGAGCGATCCGGGTATTGGCCAGCAAACCAAAACCGGTATTGATACCATAGGCGACACGATTTTCTGCAATCACTCGATTGACAATTTGTGTGCTGGCATGAATTGCCTCTATGCAGCTTGATTCTAAGCTGACTTTAACCGCATGACGGCTGATTTTACGCAGTTGAGAAAGTCTTAACTGTCCCGGTTTAATGTGTAATTCGTACATCTTTTTCTCCACAGTCATGCTCGTCAATCCTGGATTGCAGATCATGAAAATAATATTTAGTTTAATCTTGTCTTGTTATTCACGTGTTAGATATCAAGCATCTAACATGGGCAAATCAAGGTGCTGCTCGCGTGCACATTTTTTAGCAATCTCGTAACCCGCATCGGCATGACGCATCACACCCGTGGCCGGATCGTTTCTTAATACCCGGCTGACACGCTGGTGGGCATCAGCCGTGCCGTCACAGACGACTACCATGCCCGAGTGTTGTGAAAAGCCCATGCCGACACCACCGCCATGATGCAGTGATACCCAGGTTGCGCCACTGGCGGTGTTTAATAAAGCGTTTAATAAGGGCCAGTCTGAAACAGCATCTGAGCCATCGAGCATGCCTTCGGTTTCGCGGTTCGGGCTGGCGACCGAGCCTGAATCGAGGTGATCACGGCCAATCACAATAGGTGCTTTAAGCTCGCCATTTTTAACCATTTCATTGAATGCCAGGCCCAGACGCTGACGATCTTTTAAACCTACCCAGCAGATACGTGCCGGCAGGCCCTGGAATTGGATGCGTTCCCGCGCCATATCCAGCCAGTTGTGCAGATCCGGGTTATCGGGAATAAGTTCTTTTACTTTCTGATCTGTTTTGTAAATATCCTCTGGATCGCCAGACAGCGCAACCCAGCGGAAAGGACCGATACCTTCACAAAATAACGGACGTATATAAGCAGGTACAAATCCCGGGAAATCAAAAGCGTTTGTAACACCTTCTTCAAGCGCCATTTGCCGGATATTATTACCATAATCAACTGTTGCAGAGCCCGCAGACTGCAGATCCAGCATCGCCCGAACTTGTACTGCCATGGATTTTTTAGCGGCTTTAACAACCGCGGCTTCGTCGATTTTACGCATTTCTGCAGCGTATTCCATGGTCCAGTTTTGTGGCAGATAACCGTTTAAGGGATCGTGTGCCGAGGTCTGATCAGTGACCACATCCGGTGTGATTTGACGTTTAGCCAGCTCAGGGAAAATATCCGCGGCATTGGCCAGCAGCGCAATTGAAGTGGTTTTGTTATCCGCTTTTGCCTGTTCAAGCAGGGTTAATGCCTGATCTAAGGAGGTCGCTTTTTGATCCACATAACCTGTCCGTAAGCGGTAATCAATACGCGATTCATCACATTCCACCGCAATCATTGAAAAGCCGGCCATAGTGGCAGCAAGCGGTTGTGCTCCGCCCATTCCACCTAAACCACCGGTTAATATCCAGCGCCCCTTGGCGCTGCCGGAAAAATGTTTTTTCGCCATGGCGACAAAAGTCTCATAGGTGCCTTGAACAATACCTTGAGAGCCGATGTAAATCCAAGAGCCCGCAGTCATTTGTCCGTACATCATCAAACCCTGTTTATCGAGTTTGTTGAAGTGTTCCCAGTTTGCCCAATGGGGAACGAGGTTGGAATTGGCAATCAGTACCCGTGGCGCATTTTTATGGGTTTGAAATACACCCACGGGTTTACCTGACTGGACTAATAAGGTTTCGTCATCTTCTAAACGCAGCAGTACTTCTACAATCTTGTCATAGGACTGCCAATCACGTGCGGCGCGGCCAATACCGCCATATACAACCAATGCATGGGGGTGCTCAGCCACGTCAGGGTGAAGGTTATTCATTAACATTCTAAGGGGCGCTTCCGTTAGCCAGGATTTAGCATTCAATTTTGTACCCTGAGGTGCAATAATGGTGCGCGAAGTATCTAAACGCTTATCGGTCATTTTTCTTTCCTCGTAATAGTGATTTATCCCTTCACAAAAAAGACGGGTTTGGGTCTAACTATTTTTAAACATGGCATGGGAGATATCCCAGGCCAGTCTCGCCGCTAATCTGGCTGTTTGCTTGTCAATATCAAATTCCGGGTTGTATTCCGCCAAATCCGCTAACAGCAGCTTTGCTTTACCCTTATTATTTGTGGCCTGAAAAATCGGCTGGAGCAGGCGCTCGACCGTCTCATAAGAAAGTCCTCTTGCCGCTGGGGCGCTAACGCCGGGTGCTATGCCCGCAGAAAAAACATCAAGATCTATGGTCAGATAAAGGTAATCAACTGCAGCGATAAAGTGGCTTAACTCAGTGATTCTTTTTTCCATCAGGTGGCTTAGCAGCTGATTATCCTCTCTGTAAAAAACCTTCAGACTGTCCGCACAAGAAAATAGTGCCTGAGTATTACTTGCCCTGCAGACGCCTAAACAGGCGTAATTAAATGCCCAGCCCTGATCGCTGCAAAAATCCGCTATCTGGCGAAAAGGGGTACCGGAACTGCTCGGAAATTGCGCGCTGTCTTTTGAATAAGGTCGCAAATCAAAATGTGCATCAAAGTTGACTATGCCTATTTTAGGTGAGCTGATATTTGCTTCCTGCAAATGCGCGGCTAATCCCTGAAAAGAGCCCCAGGCGATTTCATGACCGCCTCCCAAAACAATCACCTTATGATCTTGCTGAAGCGCGATTTTTACCTGTTTTGCCAGTGCTTGCTGACTTTCTTCAAGCTTTGTTTCATGGCAAAAAATATTGCCGGCATCATAAAGGGCCGCTTTCCCCGAATCCGTTTGATGATGCCATGCGCTGTTGGCCAATGCCTGACGGATAATATCCGGGCCATCAAATGCGCCTACCCGTCCTTTGTTGCGTCTGACACCTTGATCGCAGCAAAAACCCAACAGAGTAATGCCGGAAGAATCCTGCTCGGATCCACTAAGCTTAACCATATGGTGGAAACGTTTGCCGCTCGAGCCATCTTCCGGGTCTGTGCGGCCCTGCCATATATCTGCTGCCGTCGCCTGATGCAGGCGGCGAGACTTAACTGAATCAGTCATTGCATAACACTCCGTTAATGATTCTGGATACCAGTAAGTTGGTGCCTATTTCATAGGCTAATTGTGCGGGGTGCTGGACATTCCAAAGACACAGATCTGCTTCTAAACCCACTTTAATTTGACCGCGCCGCTGCGCTAAACCTAATGCTTTTGCCGCATGGCAAGTGACACCGCGTAAAGCCTCTTCCGGTGTTAAACGAAATAGGGTGCAGCCCATATTCACTATCATCAAAAGCGATGCGATCGGGCAGGTGCCGGGATTAAAATCCGTGGCTAATGCGATCGGGACCTTGTACTCACGCAGTAATTCGACGGGCGGTAATTGTGTTTCTCTTAAAAAGTAAAAAGCGCCGGGTAATAAGGTCGCGACTGTACCGCTGTCAGCAAGGGCTTTAACGCCGGTTTCATCAAGATATTCAAGATGATCAACAGAACTGGCGCCCATCTTTGCCGCTAATGCGCTGCCGCCTGAATGACTTAACTGCTCGGTATGCCCTTTAATCCCCAGACCATAAGATAACGCAGCCTTAAAAACACGCTCAGTCTGCTGCAGGTTAAAACCAATACCTTCACAGAATACATCAACATAATCCACCAGCTGCGCCTTAACCGCCGCCGGAATAATGGTATCGCACACGTAATCAATATAGCTATCTGGAGAGTCTTTAAATTCCGGTGGTACAGCATGTGCAGCAAGAAGCGTGGTGGAAATTTTGATCTTGGCCTGTTGTTCAACCTGCTTGGCGACCCGCAGTATTTTTAATTCACTTTCAAGACTGAGCCCATAACCCGATTTTATTTCAACCGTGGTGACGCCGTCTTTAATCAAACCCGAAAGATGCTGCAGGGCTTTTTCTAACAGTTGCGCTTCCGTGGCTTCTCGCGTTGCTTTAACCGTGGTCATGATTCCGCCGCCCTGACGGGCAATTTCCTGATAGGGCACGCCCGTTAAACGTTGCTCAAATTCATTGGCGCGATTACCGGCAAACACCAGGTGGGTATGACAATCAATAAGACCCGGGGTGAGCAGTTTATTTTCGCAGTCGAGTTGGTTACCCGATGAAGAAAGCGGGCAGGATGCCATCTCACCTATCTGTGCAATTTTACCCTTAACTATATTAATAAAATGATGGTGTTTAATCTGATAACCGGTGTTGTTCGTTTCCATGGTGACAAGGCTGGCATTGGTTAAGAGTAGATTCATTTTATTCGCGCTCATTTAAATGTATATACAATTAGATTAGCAGTTAAATAATAAAGCGCAAGTCTTATGTTAAAAACTTGTGTGAAGATTCACTATTGATAGCTTTGAGCTGCGACTAATAGCTCGCAGCTTAGGATTTACAGGTTGGTTTTTAAGCTCAATTTATATTTATCGGCCGGATGATAAAGCAGGGCGACACTGATCAAGTCCTGTTTGCTCCAGGTGCGACGGTTTAAAAGCAGGCAGGGCTGGTAAGTCGATAAGTGCAAATATTCCTGAATGCGTTTATCAACCATCACTGCTTCAACCGTATGCTCTATCGAGCTTAAGGGGCAATTTTTTGTCAGGTATTCGTTGGGCGTCGAACGGCTGAAATCCTGTTTGATATAATCAGGCGCAAACGATGGATTTACCCAGCGTATCTCCAATTGTAGCGGGCTGTCATCTTCCAAGTGGATAATTTCGCTAAAGTAAACTGGCGTATCAATCGGCACCCCTAAACGTATTGCCGTTTGGTGATCCGCATCCAGGGTTAATAAAGTCAGTACCTTACTGCTGTATTGTTTGCCGCGCTGGCGGATTTCATCGGCGATATTACGAATGTCGATTAATGGAGATTCTATTTTCTCCTGGCAGACAAAAGTTCCTAAGCGCGCCGTTCGTTTTAACAATCCTGCCGTCACTAAATCCCGAATCGCTTTATTGACTGTCATACGGCTGACCCCAAATTGCTGCGTCAAGACTATTTCAGTTGGGATTTTGCTGCCTACCGGCCAGACGTTATTGCTAATCTTTTCATTTATAAATTCTCTTATCTGGATATAACGTGGTAATTTAGCCATGCACTTACCTTATAATTAATTGACTATACAAATAATCTCTTTTTTATCAAAATAAATCAAGTTATTAAGTTGTATAAGCAGATTACTTGGATCTGACTCTTCAAGTGAATGCATCTTAATAGGGATATAGTATAATAACGGTTTAAATTCATTTCCTTATTGCTGTGTTTCCAAGCAGAAAAATAACTATTTCACCTTTGAGCCCTAGGATAAAATATGAAGCACTACAACAAACTTTCTGAGCATTATAAAAAAATCGCCAATTTTGATCACCTCGCTTCAGTCGCTGGCTGGGATCAAGCGGTGATGATGCCGGCGGGTGGTAATGAATCTCGCGCTCAAGCAATGGCTGAACTCTCGGTGCATATCCATCAGTTATCAACGTCAGAGCATCTTGGAGAATTATTTGCCGATGCTGAAGCCGAAAATCTAAGTGACATTGAGTCCGCAAGTTTGCGTGAAATGAAAGCCTCATGGCAAAAAGCGACTGTGCTGCCGGCACGTTTGGTAGAGGCTAAATCATTAGCCGGTTCTAAATGCGAACACGCCTGGCGTACGCAACGCGGTGAAAATGATTGGCAGGGCTTTGCCAAAAACTTTGCCGAGGTGGTGCTGTTATCTAAAGAAGAGGCTGGTATTCGAGCAGATGCCGCGAATACAACCCCCTATGATGCCATGCTGGATCTTTATGAACCCGGTACTAGCTGTGAGCAGCTGGATGGTGTTTTTGGAAATTTAAAAAACTGGCTGCCTGATTTAACCCGGAAAATTCAGCAGCAGCAAAGCAGTCAATCCTTCATAAAACCGACGGAAAGTTATACCACCAAGCAGCAGAATGCGCTTGGCCTGGAAATCATGAAACTGCTGCAGTTTGATTTTAATCACGGCCGCTTAGATATCAGTTCGCACCCGTTTTGCGGTGGAACCAGCCAGGATGTACGGATAACAACACGTTATGATGAAACGGATTTTGTACAATCTATGATGGGCATTGTCCATGAAACAGGGCATGCACGTTACGAGCAGGGTTTACCCAAAAACCTCAAAGGGCTGCCGGTAGGTGAAGCGCGTTCGATGGGGATTCATGAATCTCAAAGTTTATTTTTTGAAATGCAGCTTGGCCGCAGTAAGGAATTTATTGATCAACTTGTGCCCTTAGCGTTAAAGCATTTTCCGGATAATAATCCTGACGTCTTAAAGGCCAGTAATCTGCAGAAAATATATACGCGTGTTAAGCCCGGATTAATTCGGGTTGATGCCGATGAGGTCACCTATCCTGCCCATGTTATTTTACGTTATGAAATAGAACGTGATTTAATCAACGGCAAGATTAATTATGCGGATATCCCGGAATTATGGGATCTTAAAATGCAGCAATATTTAGGTCTTTCAACCGCGGGTAACTACAAAAATGGTTGTATGCAGGATATCCACTGGACCGATGGCGCTTTTGGTTATTTTCCCAGTTATACCCTGGGCGCCATGTATGCAGCGCAGTTTATGACCGCGATGAAAAAACAGGTGAACGTAAATGCCTGTTTGAGA
>DATBNI010000282.1:0-2425 GCA_036554425.1 Psychromonas sp. | reverse complement strand
ATGCTTGCCCTCATGATGCACCAGGTACCAACTTTTTAGCAAAGGGAACGCCTCAACATCAAGCTCCACAAGACAGTTTGTAGCCAGCTCCAGTGTGACGCTATGGCGGGAAAGCGCGGAGATCCCTAAATCTGCCATCACAGCCTGCTTGATTGTTTCACTGCTGCCTAACACCATATTGGGTTGCAGTGTTAACTGATGTGACTGCAGAAAATCTTCTAACGCCTTGCGCGTACCGGAACCCTTTTCCCTGAAAATAAAGGGGTGCTGAGAAAGCGCCGCTAACTTAATATTTTTTTTACCCGCTAACGCATGGTTAGGGCTGGCAACAATCACAATAGGATTATCCACAAAGGGATGGCAGGTGAGCGACATCGACTCGGGTACTAAGCCCATAATAACCAGCTCATCTTTATTTTCCTGCAGACGCTGAATCATCTGCTCGCGGTTGACTATATCCAAATCAAGATTAACTTTAGGGTAACGTTTATGAAAAGCGCCCAAAAGATGCGGCGTGAAGTATTTGGCACTGCTTACTGCCGCCAGGCTAAAGTCACCTTCCAGGCTCCCTTTTAATGCGCTTAATGTCATATCCATACTGTCGAAACGGGCAAACAGCTCATCACAAAAGTCATTTAATGCTTGTCCGGCGGGAGTCAAAAAGAGCTTTTTCCCTATTTTTTCAAATAAGGGTAAATCAAGATTATTCTCCAGCTGTTTCAGCTGAATACTGACAGCGGGCTGGGTCAGTCCTAACTGCTGGCTTGCTTTGGTGTAATTCATCGTCAAAGCCACTTGTTTAAAAACCTTTAACTGATGTAATGTTGCGCGCATAAGCAATAACCATTAATAAAATTTATGATTTACATAGTATATATTAATTTTTATTAATGACATTATTCTATTATTATAGGCAGAGTTTATCGCTAGTATTGATTAATAAAGATCAGCATCTCAGTCGATTTAAAGAGGAAAAACCATGTCAGCAACAGACAAGTTAATCGCGGGATACCAGCGTTTTAGAGAAGGCTATTATGAGCAGCATAAGAAGCAATTACAGAAACTCGCCGAGCAGGGACAATCCCCTAAGATAGCTATTGTCAGCTGTTCCGACTCGCGGGTTGATCCGACCATTATTTTAGACTGCGCACCGGGCGATCTGTTTGTTATTCGTAATGTTGCCAACTTGGTGCCGCCACTCGAAAACTGCGATAGTTTCCACGGTACCAGCGCGGCGCTGGAATTTGCCGTTAATGAGTTACAGGTAGAAAGTATTATTATACTCGGGCATACGCAGTGTGGCGGCATTAAAAGTTTGATGGATACTGAGCCATCGGCTATGCCGCAAACATTTATTCCAAAATGGATGAAACAACTGGAGAATGTCCGCAGGGAGATATTAGAGAATAAAAACTGCACTACCAAAGAGCAGCATTACCATCTTTGTGAGCAAAAAGGGATAGTACAGTCTCTGGCTAACTTAATGACCTTTCCCTGTATACAAAAACGGGTCGCAGCAGGCAGCCTCAAACTGCACGGTTGGTGCTACGACTTAAACAGTGCTGAGCTGTTCGCCATGCAGCAGGACAGCGGGGAATTTCATAAAATAAGTTAAAGCTGACAATCACTTTTTCCAAATAACGCCCGTCAAGGTAGATGCTTCCCTTAGCGGGCGATTCTGCTCCGTATTCACATCATAATCAGCAGCGCGTACAGATTTTACAATCTACCTTCTCATACTATCCGCTAAATCCTATCAATAAAGATTGTCCTGCAACTCAACATTATTCATCCTGGGGATGTAAAGGCCGAGGCTAAATACTATAAAACACCTTACAGGCTTATTTACGGAACAAAAATCACTTAAGAACACCTTAAAGATAGCTTAAAAATCAATTCAACTTTGTGAAATCAACCATGATGTGTAATACTCCTTAAAAGAGTTTTATATGAACATTTGTGATATTAAATATCCTTTAGGAGGTACTATGGAATTTAAATCTCTTACACCTCATGCTATAGCAACTGAATTAGGCGATCGCGTTAGGATTGCGCGGCTTAATGCAGATTTGACCCAAAAAGAATTGGCCGAAAAGGCTGGAATATCTGTTAAAGCAATAACCAATAGCGAAAAGGGAAAATCAACGCTTGAATCCCTTGTGGCGATTTTAGTGGCGCTGGAAATGACCGAACAACTGAATTCATTTATACCAAAACAACAAATATCCCCCGTGCAGCTCGCTAAACTTCAAGGTAAAAAGCGTCAAAGAGCGTCAGGCACTCATAAAGAGACAAGCAAAAGCAAGGATACGCCATCATGGTAACAGAAGTAGTCACAGTTAAATTCAAAGATCATGAAGTCGGTGCTGTGAGCTATAATACCGGGACTCAAATTGGCTCCTTCGAATACTTCCCTAAATTTATT
>DATBNI010000267.1:0-1708 GCA_036554425.1 Psychromonas sp. | reverse complement strand
ATATTAATCATAACCCTGAGATGCCAAATGCTATTTTCCACCCTTAAATTAAGCAATCTTATTGTCAAAGCGATCACTGAACTAGGTTAACAAACCCCGACACCTATTCAAGAGCAGGCTATTCCTGTTATATTTGGCGGGTAAAAACCTGATTGCCGCTGCGCAGACCGACCTATATTATAAAATCTTATTGGTGCGTTTTAAAACTGCTTGATGGATACACAGTATCAGGTGCATTTACAATAACCAGGATTCACCTTGAGAGTTATTTTTTGCGTTTAACTCGCTTATGCTTAGCTCAACCTCAGTATTAGGCGTATTTTATATGCTTGTAAGGAATGCTAATTTAGCGCTGCTTTAATACTAAGGGCTGCGCAGCGTTGGGCTGTTTTTGCGTTAAGATCCGCTACTGTCTTGTGCCGGGCTGCGATTAAGATGTACTACGGGATTTTCTGAAAATAGATAACGATCATCATCAAAGGTGGTTGCGTGAAATAACATCTGTTTAGTATTTTCTAAATGCTGCCACATAGCCAGCTTAGCCGCCTTAGGGTCTTTACGGATCAATGCTTTTAGGATCTTATCATGATCCTCACACCAACTATCAATTGATTTATCATCAATATGTTCATGTAGTTTTCGCCAGTAAGGGTTTTGCTCTCTGTGTGCCCATAGTTGCTCAACCAGTAGTATCAGTACTGAATTTTGAGTCGCTTTTGCCATTTGAATATGGAAGTTTTTATCCCACTGAGAGTCGCGCGCATGATCTTCTTTAAGTGCTTCTTTTTGAATTTTTATCAGTGCTAAGATATCTTGTTTGGTTACTTGGGTTGCCGCAAATTCTGCAATATTACTTTCCAATAATTGTCGAGCTTGAAGTAATTCAAAGGGGCCAGCAGTCAATAACGATTCTTCATTATTATTTTCAAAGGCAGGGCGACCGGCCGTCTCTTGTGCTATTACATGAATACCCGATCCTTTACGAACCTCAACCCAGCCTTCTACTTCCAGCACAATAATGGCTTCCCGGACAACGGTTCGGCTGACAGCCATCATTTCAGCAATTAAACGTTCAGCGGGAAGGCGATCCCCCACTTTATATATCCCTTGTACAATTTTTTCTTTTAATGTGGCAGCAATTTTTTGATAAAGTCGCTTTATTTCGAACTCAGCCATGACTACCTCATCGTTATTCTTGATTTACTGGACTAGCATATAGAAACGGACGCTTAAGTTGTTGTACCAATTTAATTTGATTATTAACATCTTAGTAGGAATTCTAGCCCTATTTACAATTTAACACCAGCAGTTAGCCTGATACTAATATTTAAATGCATGATTCTGCTTAAAAATCCTGTTTTTGTATATTAAAAGTACGAATTTAAAAATCAATTATCAAACCAGCCCCTTTTTTAAAATTGGTTTAATATGTTGAAAATTTAAAACCATTTTTATTTGCATAAAAGCCAAAAAAAAAGACCTTTTTAGTCAATTTTAATCTTTATTTTGGCTTTTGTGTGATCTTGTCACCCATTTTTGATATTCAGTGCTAGACGAACGTACGGATTAAGATGACTATTGGTATAACAACTTTAATCAGTAACCCTATCTGGAGCGAATAGCATGACCCAATTTATGAATGAAGACTTTTTGCTAAATAGCGATGTTGCACGTCAGCTGTATCATGGCGTTGCGGCAGAGCAACCTA
>DATBNI010000248.1:0-4196 GCA_036554425.1 Psychromonas sp. | reverse complement strand
TTAGGCCCCAATGGTTGTGGTAAATCAACCCTGCTGAAAGCCATTTCCGGCAGCTTAAAAGTCGCCACAGGCAAGGTCAGATTAGCCGGCCAGGATTTAACTAAGCTAAGCCATAAAAACAGAGCAAGGCGCTTATCTATTTTACCCCAATCACCTATTACGCCCGAGGGCATTAGCGTCAAACAACTGGTCAGTTTTGGCCGTAACCCTTACCTTTCACAATGGGGAGGATTAAGCCTTGATGATCTGCAAAAAGTGCAAATGGCACTCCTTGAAACCGGTCTAACGGCGTTAGCCGACCGGCCGATAGACTCCCTTTCCGGCGGTCAACGCCAACGTGCCTGGATTGCAATGGTTTTAGCACAAGATACGCAATATATACTGCTTGATGAACCAACCACTTACCTTGATTTAACCCATCAAATTGAGCTAATGGAGATGATGCAGAAAATGAATAAAAACGGCAAAACATTAGTGGTGGTATTACATGACCTTAATCAAGCCTGTCGTTATTGTGATCACTTGATTGTCATGAAAGAGGGACAATTAATTGCCCAGGATACACCCCATAAAATATTTAACAGTACGCTGCTAAAACAAGTCTTTGCCCTAAACGCCATTATCATCAATGACCCTGTTGCCAATAAACCCATGTGCATTCCTTTATAAAAACATAACCAATAAAACAGCTTGCAATCTATATGATAATGATTATCATTACGTAAATTAATTTACCTAATGAGCAAGTGATGATTAAAAACAATCCGGTTAAAGCAAAGTTAGCCAGACAGGAAGAAGTTTTTGGCATTTTAAATTCTGTGCCCTCGGCGGTGATAACCGAAATGTTTGCTTATGCGGGTTATGATTTTGTCATTCTCGATACCGAGCACTTATTGCTTTGCCCGGAAACACTTGAGCACGCGATTAGAGCTGCACAAAGCGTTAATTTATGCGTTTTTGTCAGAGTCCCCACTGCCTGCCCCGTCGCTATCGGCCGCGCCTTAGATGCGGGTGCGCAAGGTATTGTCGTGTCACGGGTCAGCAGTTTGCAGGAAGCACAAATAGCCGTTGCCGCCAGTCACTATCCCCCCCTGGGTAATCGCGGTATCAGCGGCGGAAAAAACACCGGATTTGGCACCCTGGCACTGTCTGAATACATCAGCAAAGCCAATCAGGAAATTATGCTGACCTTGATGATTGAAGATCTTGAAGGGCTGGCAGCCCTGCCCGAAATCCTGAAATTATCCGGTGTAGACATGATTCTTGAAGGCGCTTTAGATCTGAGTTTAGCGATGGGCCACGGGGTCAATTTTAACCATCAAGCCGTGCAGAAAAACATTTCCAATATGGCTGAATTATGCCTGCAGACCAAAATCACTTTCTGCGCTATTCCGCGCTTACCCGAGCAACTTTCAACCTGGCGAAAAAGAGGCATTCTCGCTTTTTTAGCAGGAGAAGATCGCGGACTGCTGTTCAAAGCATTAAAGAGCCACCTGCTCAAACTTAAAAAAAACTAAAACCATTGATAAAAAAGGAAAATTAACCATGATAAAAGGAAAATTCAACAATGAACACTAATTCCCCCCGGTTCAAAAGAAAAGCGCTGTCACTTTTTGTGATCAGCGGATTAATCTCCCACTATGCACAAGCGTCTGAACCTGAGAAAATTGAGAAGATGGTTGTCAGCGCCAGTGTGCTAGGCAATTCAGAGGTTGCAGAGATTCGAACTTATCAGGGTAACCGCAGCATAATGACCTCAGAAGTGCTGGAAAAGACCGCCGCACGCTCTATTGACAGCGCTTTACAGCAAATTCCCGGCATTAAAATCAGCGATGAAACGGGCACGGGTGTCTTACCCAACGTCTCGGTACGTGGTTTGGATGGCAGCCGCAGCGGATATTCGCAGTTTTTACTCGATGGCATTCCGATGACTCTGGCCCCCTACGGCCATACCGGACAATCCTTATTCCCGGCCACCTTGAAAATGATCGACCGTATTGATGTGGTACGTGGCGGCGCCGCCGTGCAGTACGGGCCCAACAACGTGGGCGGTGTTATCAACCTGGTGTCAAAACCTATTCCGGAGCAATGGCAAACCAGCTTAAATGAGCGTATGACCTTTTTTGGTGATAATACCCTTTACGATACTTACTTAAGTACAGGGGGCCGGGTTAACGAAAACTTTGCCCTGCGTTTAAGTGCAAATTTTTTAAGCGGTGAATCTTTCCGCGAGCATTCCGATACAGACGTACAAAACTGGATGTTACAAACTGATTGGCAGATCACTGATAATCAATCCTTACAAACCACAGTGCAGTATTATGATGCCGAGACCGAGCTTCCCGGCGCATTAAATACCGCCGCTTATGAACAGGATCGCAATCAATCATTACGCCCTAATGATGAGTTTGCCGCCGATACTAAACGAATCTCCATGAAGTATAACCATGTCTTAGGTGAAATTGGCATGGCTGATTATGCTGAATTTGACTTGATAACCTTTGCTCACCAAAGCAAGCGTGATTTTCAGTGGGACTTTTATAACAAAAGCAAAGATACTGATGGGGATTTGGGCTCTCACTGGGCTGATACAACACAAGATGCAACAGATCTTCGCACCTCCCCGCGAGAATTTAAAGTTTATGGGATAGAGCCGAGAGCGACTGTGTATATTGATGGCCCCGTAAGCCAGGACTGGATAGTCGGTGCGCGCTACGTGAATGAAGATATTGACTATCAGCTAAAGCAAACAGACAATGAAACAGCTGTAACAACTGCACCTCGTGACTGGCATATGGATACCAATGCCATGGCTTATTACGCCAGTAATAAGCTGGGCTTTCTTAACGACAGCTTAACTGTGACACCCGGCTTACGTTACGAAGATGTGCGCATGGAGTTCACTAATCTTGGTCAAAGTTACGCGCAGAAAAATCATGTGCAGGAGATCTTACCCGGCCTGACCTTAGGCTATGAATTATCAAGTCAATGGTTCAGCTATGCAAACGCACAAAAATCATTAAGAACACCGCAAATCAGTCAATTATGGCCTAAAGAGCAAAAATTAGACTCTGAGATTTCATGGAACTATGAAACCGGAATACGCTTCACACCCACACAAAGCAGTAATTTAAATGTTGCCCTGTACCGGATCGACTTTAAAAATAAAATCCAATATGACGGCGATCTCAGCCAATTTGTCAATATTGGTGAAACACGAAATCAAGGTGTTGAACTTGAAGGTCAATTTTCCCCTATGGCCATACCGGAGTTAACCCTGCGTGGCGCTTATAATTACTTAGATACTGAGCAACTGGACGGTGAATTTTCGGGTAATCAATTACCTTATGCGTCGAAACATCAAATTTCTGCCAGTGCATTTTATGACTATAAGGGGGTTGATCTCGGTCTGATGGCTTATTACTACAGTAAATCATTTTCTGATCTTGCCAACAGCGTTGATGAAAACAGCTCGGGTACTGCGGGTGAGTTACCGGCTTATACAGTGGTCAACTTAAGCTTATCAACAGAATTATATAAAAAAGATACTCAATCCTTAACCCTGGGTTTGGGCGTCAACAATCTGCTGGATAATGAATATTACTTTAGAGGATTAGATGTTTCTCCAGCCGGACGGGTTGCCGCGCCGGGCCGTTCATTTACCCTTGATTTAGGTTATGACTTCTAATATGAGTTAAGTTAAGCATTAAACAAACTGGCAAGTATTTTTGTCGGTTTGTTTAAAATTTCAGACTCAATGTACAACCTTCCGTTCATTTTAGACATTAAAGCCCCCTGCAACTCTTAGATCAAAAATTACTACTAATTATCTGTTTAATAATATAAAAACCACGATAAGTTCAAAGAAAGATTGGCCGCTAAATCCCCTATAGACGCCTGGATAAAAGTTTACTGCATTGCCCATTAAACTCAGCCAAGTTACATATTATAAAAGGGTGATTAGTTTATAGAAGGTCAGGCCAAGTCGAGCAGAGCTTGTTTTACAATGGTTAGATTACTCATGCAGAAGGACGGCTGTATATTGCAGGCAATAATGAAAGGATATGTGGCCTGGTTTAATACTGATATGGGTTCTAATAATAGCCAAAACAGGGAGTGTTTAAGGCGGCTTTTAGAGATAAAATATGGGTGAGGTGTTTACAGTATGGCATAAAGTAAACCATAATTGTTAAAAA
>DATBNI010000220.1:0-12835 GCA_036554425.1 Psychromonas sp. | reverse complement strand
AATGGTGAAAAACAAACCGATAGCGAAGCCATTTTACAAAAATCAGATGCATTATTTGGAAAATACACTGTGATTAAACGTGGTAAACGTTTATTCAATTTATTTATATGGAGTTAAAGAGATGAGTAAAATGTTTAAAATAAAAAAAATAAAGCTGTTAAGTAGCGCCTTCTTTTGTGTTTTTGCAGGCCAAACCTTGGCGCAACAGCCGACACAAAATCAATATTCTGGCGTAGATTTTTCTGATCCGACGGCAGTATATTCCAGAGCTGGTATTGGCGGTGGGACTGAGGGGGTTGATGTGTTTGGCGCATTTGCCGGTTATTTAGGCTGGCAGCTGAAACATCAGTTAACACTGGAAGCAAAACATGATTTAGATTATTACAACCTGGATTATATGGTCTTCAACAGTCGTAATAATAGCGGTTTTTTACTCGATAGCACTTGGAGTTATGATTATAAAGGACACTCAGTCGATAAGACTGCTTTAGGCGTGATTAAAAAAATTCCATTAAATAATGAGAAAATCACTCTTTATCCCGCACTGAAGCTTGGCATGATGTGGGGTGATGATATTAACACGACCACTTATTTAGACGTTGAAGTGGCTGCGCGTTATGCCGTCACGGATGTCTTTTGGGCAGGGGTCACACCCCGCTATCTTTATGCGTTAAAAGGTGTCAACGTTAAAGAATTTAAAGGTACCGTCGACATAGGCTATGAATTAGCTGAAAATGTAGGGATTGCGGCGCATTTGGATGAAGATGCTGAATTTTGGGCTGATTTCACCTTGGCTTTTTAGCTTTTTTTGTTTTTCGCTAATTTATTCCAAAGCCACTCTTTAGTGGCTTTTTGCATTCAATCACTAAAAAATGTAATTAACTCTGCATATCAATACCTTGAATAAGGAGTCAAAAACATTATGGTAAAAATTTCATAAATTGACCTTGTATGGAGATTTTATCTGTCCTAATAGCGATGCGCTGTTAGGAAGGGGAGGGTGTTTCTTTTGCAGTGTATCCGCGGTTCAATGCAAGCAAAGCAATTAGCGTTGCTCAGGGAGTAGTAACGGTTAGAAAATGCTTATGCTTTGCTGAATGGCATCATTAGCCTTCGACCGGAGCTGGCAAGTATCTTTCCAGTGAGCCGATTACTCTGCAAAAATTAATGCAGAAGTTGAGACTGGCTTTTATGGCAAAAAATGGCAGGGAAAATTGAATTTCTTTACATTCATCTAATAGTTAATATTATCTGGGAGCCTAAACTCCCATTTTAAAGATGCAATACTCGACTTATATTTTAAGCCGAGTAACCCCCTTCAATACCTTTTGTTGTAATTGCGACAGCATCATGGGCATGTAAGCTTTCATAATGGTTTACACGTAACCAAAAATCATCAAATTTAGTTTCCTGATGGAGCGAGTGTTGTAAGTGTCTCGCCGCGTCTTCACAAAACATTAAATTCTGACCGTTTAAACGCGCAAATTCCTGCTCATCTTCTCTTTTTACTGCTGCTTGTACGGGGGTTTTTAGCGTTTTTTCAACTAAATCAATTAACTCAATAATAGGGAATGATTGGCTTAATGAATTTAATTTAACTTTTACCTCAACGATACTGCGTTGGCTATGCGGGGTGGCTACAATACCTTGTGTGGAGCCCAGCCATGTGAAGAGTTCATCTTTATTAATTTGAGTTTGTTGCTCATATTTTTGAGCAAAGGCTCGCTGGATAAGTTGTCTGGCTAATGCTGCAGAGCAAGGGCAAGTAGAAGAGTAAGGTACGTTTACTTGCAGTTCAACTTCAAAGTTACCCTCGAACAGTTGGCCGATAATAATAACAGGGTAAGCCTTCCAGCCGCGTTTTTCGCTAATTAATGACTTACGGCGTAGATGATAGTCAAATGAAAATTTAACAAAAGCGCGCTGACTTAATTCATGATGACTGGTGATAAAACCCTGGAGTAAATCGGTTAATGTACTGATATTTAATTCAGACTCTGTCGAAAGTTCATCAAGCTGGAGATATAAGCGAGACATATGAATGCCTTTTGCCTGTGCATCACCAAGATTAACAAATACTTCGGCATTTGCACTTACTTGTTGAGGAGGGCAATCATCAGTTTGAACCATAATAGGTAACTCAATATTACTCATTCCAACCCGATCTAATTTACCTTCAGTTTGAGCTTGTGCACTATTTGCGATATCTGGCATTGCCATTAAGAAAAACTCCAGTAAACATGCAACGCATGTATTAAAATATAGAAATTAAAAGCGAGCATTATAGACGTGTTATACAGAATTAAAAACCATGAAATGAAAAGGATTACTTTAATGACCAAAAACAAGGCATATTTTGATAAATTATGCCTATTTTAATTTGTGCTCAGTCTGTTATTTATGTTGTTGCAGTTATCTTCCGTTAGCCAAAAAATTATTTTGTTATAGTAATCTTCAGTCTTTAAACAAGTCTATGTTGTGATTATAATTGTGCTTTCGCGGAGCAGGAAAGCATTATTTGAAAAGGGGCCAAGTTTATCCTGTTTTTCGGCTTATTAATTCCTGTATCTTCAAGTGGTTGAGTATAGAATGGTAAGTCAATACACCTCCCTCTGGAAGCTGAACCTTTATCCATTTCAGGATGTCCGCTTTATGGGCTGGCATGAGCATATATATCTATTTAACTGGAGTCAATTTGAGCCTATTTAACCTTAAAACTTGGGTGCATTATTATGTTGCATTATTAAAACGCTTAGGAGTCTTTCGTTTTAGTTTGATACTTGCCGTTGCAATTATAATTGCTGATTCCGCGTTACAAATATTAATTGCGATTTATTTGAGTGAGCCATTAAGCATGGCCGATGCTTCCCGTTCAATTTTAATCGGGCTTTTAATAACCCCCTGGGCCGTATATTTTTTGACTGTTGTTGTTGGGGATCTGGAGGAAGCCAGGGCGCATTTAGATAATACAGTCGCCAGTCTCAAGGAGATGCGCCAAAAAGACAGGACCAAGACTCAGGAGTTAGAAAAAGAAATTATTGAGCGTAAAGCAAGCCAGCAAAAACTTGTCGAAGCAGCCATTTTATTAAAATCATTCCTCAACACCTCTCCTGATTTGGTCTTTCATAGAGATTTAAAGAGTCGCTTTGTCAGCTGTAATAAAGCGATGGAGACGCTCACCGGTAAAACAGAAAAAGAACTTATTGGTTTAACACCTTTTGATTTATTTCCTGAGGATTATGCGCACCAGGCTGTCACCCGTGATCAAAACGTTAAGAAACAAAAAAAAGAACAAATTCATGAGTATTGGTTACATTTTCCGAACGGGAAAAAGGCTTATTTTGAAGTCAGAACCTTGCCGCTTTTTAACAGTGAGTCTGTGTGTATTGGTATTATTGGTTTCGGCCGGGATATAACCGAGCGTAAAAAACATCAAGAATCTATAGACAAAAATATTCGCGACAAAACCGATTTTATTTCCTCAATTAGTCACGAGCTGCGTACTCCTTTAAACGGCATAGTGGGCTTAAGCCGCATGTTATTAGATGAGCAGCTGACCAGTGAACAGATGAAATATCTTAAAACTATCCATATCAGTGCCATTAGTTTGGGCAATATTTTCAGTGATATTATCAACTTGGATAAATTAGATCGTAACCGTTTGAAGTTGGCGACTAACAAGATCAATATGTTGGATTTTATTAGTGACTTAAAGAGTTTGGCTTTTATTCAGACTGAGCAGAAAGGATTAACATTAAAGTTTGAGCAACAGGGCCATTTTCCTGACTACATTGAAACAGATGATACCCGTTTAAGGCAGGTTTTATGGAACTTGATCAGCAATGCGGTTAAGTTCACCCAAATCGGAAGGATAACTATCCGCTGTGGCTGCCATCCGCTCAATCAGAATCAGGTTGAACTGTATTTTGAGGTTGAAGATACAGGCATTGGTATCCCCAAAGATCAACTCGATAAAATTTTTGCAATGTATTATCAGGTTGAAGGTAATACCTTTGCCACCGGTACAGGGATAGGGCTTGCTGTCTCATCAAAAATAGCGCAAGCAATGGGCGGCGTAATAAGCGTTAATAGCAAGCTTGGCGAAGGCAGTACTTTTAAGCTGAGCTTAACGGTGAATTGCCCGGCAAAAGAACATCAAGAACAACAAATTCTGGATAATCTACCCAAGCTTTCTATTTTACTTGTGGAAGATATCGAGCTGAATATTTTGGTCACCAAATCGTTATTAGAAAAACTCGGCCATAAAGTTGATAGTGCCGTCAATGGCGCGCAGGCACTGGACAAGGTTGCACATAATAAGTATCAATTGATCCTGATGGATATTCAATTACCCGATATGGATGGTTATCAGATCACTCAAAAATTACGTGAAATATACGCGCATAAACTGCCGCCTATTGTCGCTCTGACCGCTAACGTATTTGCCGATAGTAAGGATTTTCTAGACCGGGGAATGGATGATGCATTGGGCAAACCACTCAGTGTTAAAGTTTTTAATGCGATGATGCAAAAATTATTTGTCCCTTCAGATAAGCATCAGAAAACGGACTCGGTATTAAAAATTCAGCAAGTGGTGCAACAGACTAATAGCTTGTTTGATCAAGAAATGCTTTTAGAATTAATGGCATTTTTACCCACGTCAGTGATCTTAGAGAATGTCGCCTTATTTGAAAAGTTACTGCCGGAATACCTTGAAATTCTGGATTCTAATATGATTGCCAAGGATCAAAAAGGGATTGTCAATGAAGCGCATAAAATTAAGGGCGCTGCAGGCTCTGTCGGCTTAAAGCGAATACAGGGTCTTGCCCAACAAATTCAATCGCCGGATCTTCCTGCCTGGTGGGATAATATTGACGATTGGGTCGCTTTAATTAAATCTGAAGTTGGAAAGGATATAACTGCATTGAAAAAGTGGATAGTCGCTAAGGGGAAATAAAAGCGATTAGCATTTTCTCATTTGTCGACCTGCTGATCCCTGCATTTTAATGGATTCAGTATTTATCACAGTTAACCTACAAATGGGCATATAAAATGGAAAATAAAACACAGTCTGAAGAGAGCTGGGTAAAAGCCTTTATCAAGGAAAATTTTGCCGAGCAGAAAAAAACGCGGCGTTGGGGGATTTTCTTTAAATCATTAACTTTTCTGTATCTGTTTGGTGCAATTGTTTTATTTTTTAACAGCCAAAGGGATCTATTGAGTGATCAACAAAAAGCACCGCATACCGCTATGGTACAAATAAATGGCGTTATTGCTGCAGATCAAGAGGCGAATGCGAATGTCATAGTCACAGGTTTACGTGCGGCATTTAAAAATGAGTTCAGTAAAGCTGTTATGTTAGTGATCAATAGCCCGGGTGGCAGTCCCGTCCAGGCAGGTTACGTCTTCGATGAAATACAACGCCTGCGCCTTTTATACCCGGACAAAAAATTGTATGCCGCCATTGCTGAATTAGGCGCTTCCGGTGGTTATTATATTGCAGCCGCAGCTGACCAGATATATGCGGACAAAGCGAGTCTGGTTGGTTCTATCGGGGTGACAGCATCAAGTTTTGGTTTTGTTGAGCTGATGAAGAAAGTGGGGGTTGAGCGTCGCCACTATACCTCCGGCGAACATAAGGCATTTCTAGATCCCTTTTCACCCAGCAAAGAAGCCGAACGAGATTTTTGGCAGGAAGTGTTGGATGTGACTCATCGGCAGTTTATTAAGGTTGTTAAAACCGGACGCGGCGATCGCATTAACCCGGATAAAGCGGCCCTGTTTTCCGGTTTGATTTGGAATGGAGAGCAAGCCTTGGCGCTGGGTTTAATTGATGGTTTAGGCAGCCCGGGCTTTGTTGCCAGAGAGGTTGTCAAAGCCGAAAATATTGTGGATTATTCTGTGCAACCGTCTACTATTGAAAAATTAACGAAAAGTTTAGGTATTTCAATCGGTAATGGTTTCGCCAAACAATTGGTTAGCGGCAACAGCGGGATAAATTTAAGTCTCTAAAAAAACACTACTAAACCACTTGGAGATGCTTATTCCTGTCTCTCCAAGTAATCTGGGGCGTTATTTCGTTAATGCCTGTAATCGTAAATCATCTTTTTGATAACCCTCCATCGTTGCCGCGTACCTTGCTTTGTCTAACGGATTATCCGTATAAATAAGCGCATTACCTACCTCTTGGATTGCTTCCCTAAAACGTCCCTGCAATGCTAAATATTGCGCTTTACTCGCGTGCTCTTTAGCGCGATTATTTAACAATCTATAAAGATCAATGGCGATTATATGGGCCAAAATATAGCGTGGATGAGTGCGGATAAACAGCTCAAGAATCTTTTCAGCCTGTGCATAGCGTTTATCCTCCTGCAGAGCGGCAACCAGGTTAATGGTATAAACGGGATTGTCAGGCGACTTTTTATATAACTGCTGCAGCCTTGCTATCATTTTATCTGCATTGTTTAAAGCAAGCGCCGTATCCGTTGCCAAGTCTATATAAAACAAATTACTTGGCTGAGTTTTTAATAAATCATTAATAATAATTTGTGCTTTTACAAAATCTTTATTTTCAAAATATGCCAGCGCAAGGCCATATGAAGCAGCTTCTTTGATCTGATATTTTTTATTTTTGAGCTGACTTTCATATAAATTAATGAGCGATGTGGGGTTGATATTGCTAAAGCGGACGGTAATACGTACTTTACTAAGCTGATAATTTAAGCTGTTGGTATAATTCTGTGACTTATATTGACTCGCCCGTAAACGCGCTTCAGATAAACGCGCTTCCGGTAGCGGGTGAGTTGATAACATTTGCGGAGGCAGGCTGGCATATTTATATTTTTCAGCAAGTTTGCCAAAAAATTGTGCCATACCATTCGGATCATAACCTGCATCAACTAAGGTTTTTATACCAATTCTATCGGCTTCATATTCATGTGTTCGGGTATAATTAATTTGCGACTGTATCGATACTGCCATCGTTGTGGTTAAGGCGGCTATACCAGCAGCAGGAGAGACTAAGGTCAGTAAAATAGAGCCTGCCATTGCAGCAAGTGATGTCGGAGTACTGACCGATTGTTGTTCTAACATACGGGCAAGATGACGCTGGGTAATATGTGCAATTTCATGGGCAATGACACTGGCAAGTTCACTCTCATTAGTGGCATATAAGAATAATCCAGTATGAATTTTCACATTGCCGCCTAAAAATGCAGCAGCATTAATCTCATTGTCCTCTATCAGGAAAAAATCAAATGGCATTCTCACTGATTCTGCATGGGAAACCAAGTTTTGACCAAGTTCATTGATATACTGGTTAAGCACAGGATCACGGATGATTGGCAGACTCTGATTTGCCATTAATTTAAAGGCCCAGCCATATTCTTTCTCTTTTTCTATGGATAATGTGGCGGCGCCCACTGTACCAATCTCTGGAAGCGAATTGCTTGAATTTGCAATACCGGAAAAAAAAGAAAGGAAAAAATAAAGTGCAAGAATCAGAGATTTGTTCAACACTGTAGCTACTCAACATAAAAATATAATAAAAGCATAAACAATCACCACTTTATTGCAAGTGATGATTGTCTGAGATCCTTGCTGGGCTAATAATTACCCTATTAAAGGCGATAATATTTAAAAATTAGTTTATCTTAATTATCTATTACAGGCTTAGCCGTTAGTCATCACAATATGAGCCTATTTACAAAAATGGCTGCTTGAACGTGCTTATTGACAGCGTACACTGGTTTTAATTTTATAGAGTAGGACTATTCCTTTATATGGAGATTTTAGATTTACAAAAAATGCGTTGTCCGATGTCATTAGTCAAACTGAAAGGTTATTTGTTAGTGCATGATACGCTTCCCAATAAACAACAAAATAGCCAACTTTGTCTGCTTTTTTCCAATCAGCAGGCAATGCAGGATATTATTTTGTACCTGGATAAAAAAAGGTATGAGTATTCAATAGTTATAACTGCCAATCAAGTGTCTCTGGTGATGCGAATCAGCGCCGGCGACTAAACTTACAAGTGGCTCTGGTGATGCGAATCAGTGCCTGAAACTAAACTTAAAGGTGTAAAAAATTTCATGTTAAAACAGTTAAATGATTGGTATCAACATCACTTTGCGGATCCCAATCTGAGTGTTCTTTTTTTATTGCTGCTCACAGCTTTTGCCGTTTTTTACTTTTTCGGTGGGATTTTAACCCCTCTTTTTGTGGCATTAGTGTTGGCCTATTTACTTGATTGGCCGGTAAACTATTTAATGCGCTTAAAGCTTAATAGGACCTTCGCAACATTAATTGTGATGGCGATTTTTTTATCCTTAGCATTTTTTGCCTTCTTAGGCATTTTACCCACAGTATTCAGGCAGGGGGTTGCTTTCATCCGCGACCTGCCCGTCATGTTCAACCAAGTACAGGGATATATTCTAACCTTGCTCGCTCAATATCCCGAGCTTATTGATCCTGCTACTTTTACCCTGATTATTGAAAATTTGCGTACTTATATTTTAGATACGGGGGGCTTTTTATTATCACATTCATTGGCTTCGTTATTAAATATCGCAGCATTACTTGTTTACAGCATCCTGGTGCCTCTGATGATGCTTTTTATGCTCAAAGACAAACATCAGTTAATCACCAGTTTTGTTAGATTTTTACCTAGAGATCGTAAGCTAGCCGATCAGGTTTGGGTTGAAATGAATGGTCAAATTATGAATTATATACGCGGTAAGATCATTGAAATCCTGATGGTTGGTCTTTGTACTTATTTTACTTTCTTTTTTATGGAATTACGATATTCAGCATTGTTAGCTGTATTGGTTGGTTTATCCGTTTTAATTCCCTATATAGGTGCGGCCGTTGTCACTGTGCCGATTGCTATTGTTGCCTTTTTCCAATGGGGGGCATCACCGGAATTTTTATATTTGATGGTTGCTTACGCTATTATTCAAGCGGTTGATGGCAATGTTATTGTCCCAGTGTTGTTCTCAGAGGCGGTTAATTTGCATCCCGTGGTGATCATTGTCTCAGTATTAATATTTGGAGGGTTGTGGGGATTTTGGGGGGTGTTTTTTGCAATCCCTTTAGCGACGCTTGTTAAGGCTGTATTAAATGCTTGGCCGAGCACACAAGCTAAAACTGATAATCTGGAAGAGGATAAGTTAGGTTAAATGAAAAAGGGCCGCTGGATCTTTTTTTATATTTGATGGTTGTTTACGCTATTATTCAGGAAATTGATGACAATGTTATTATTCTCCTGTTGTTTTCAGAGGCGGTTAATTTACATCCCGTGATGATCATTGTTCCGGTATTAATATTCGGAGGGTTATGGCGGTTTTGGGGCGTGTTATTTACTGACGCTTGTTAAGGCTGTATTAAATGCCTGGCTGAGTATACAAGCTAAAATGGATAATCTGGAAGAGGATATGTTAGGTTTAAAAGAAAGGGCCGCTGGCCCTTTCTTTGATCAAATGCTTTATTTATTCTTTAGATAATCTAAGACCACCTGGTGATGGTCAGTGGTTTTAAATTTATCAAAAACATGCTCAATCAAGCCATCTTCATTGATCAGGAAGCTGATCCGGTGAATTCCATCATAGACTTTACCCATGAACTTTTTCTCTCCCCAAACGCCAAATGCCTCTGCCACAGCATGATCCTGGTCAGATAACAATGGGAAGTTAAGCTCCTTTTTAGTGACAAAATTAGCTAAACTTTTGACCGGATCCGGACTGATGCCGAAGACCAAAGTATTAAGATCAGCAAGTTGCGAATTAATATCGCGCAAACCGCAGGCTTGATTAATACAACCCGGGGTCATCGCTTTAGGGTAAAAATAAACTAACACTTTTTTACCGCTTAAATCAGCTAAAGCAACCATTTTGCCTTGCTCATCACGTAAATTAAATAATGGAGCCTTATCACCGGCCACTAATCGTTTCATAACTTTCCCTTTACAGTTTAATTGGACTGATAAAACCAGCTGGTTTTAAAGCAAGCAAATCACAGTTTAAATTATCAATAACCTGCTCTGCTGTGTGGCCTAATAATGTGGCACTCAGACCGGAACGTCCAACGGTACCTAAAATGACTAACTCGGCGTCAATTTTTTCAGCTACATCGCTAATGACATCTTCAGGTAAACCTTGCGCAAGATGAATTTGTTCTTTAGGCAGTTTTAACGCTTGCGCATATTCATTTAATGTTTTTTGATGGAATTTTTTTAGACCATCTTCGTAATTTATGGGGTCAAATTCGGGTAATTCGAGCATAATATTCATGGGCGGGCTAGGGTATGCATTAACAAGATGAATTTTCGCCTTTAGAATTTCCGCCATGGCGGCTGCTTCTTGTAAAATTTGTTGGTTCAATTGATGATGTTCATCATCCTGAATACTCTTACAATCAATGGCGCAGAGAATATTACCATTCTCAGGCCATAAATGATTCTTCACTAACAGGACTGGGACTGGACATTTACGTAATAAATTCCAGTCCGTGGGGGTGAATAAAATGGCACTTAATTTAGAATGTTGATGCGTTGCTTTAACGATAAGATCGTGGTTATTTTTTAACACCTCAAGAATAGCTGCTTGGAAGGGGCGATTATGCCAATTTACCTGGCAGTGGATATCCAGACCTTTTTCTTTAAAAGGCGCAGCAATGGATTTAAGCCACTCTTTATTTTCTTTAATCACAATGCGCTGCATTGCTTCTCGTTCATCAGAAGAGCTCAGAGAGGTCATTTCAAAGGTTAGATCATAACAGCATAAGAAAAGTGTTATTTTTGCACCCGTTTCTTTTTCGGCAATAGAGACCGCTCGTTCCAGTGCGGGTTGAGACTCCTGGTCCACATCAATAAAAACTAAAATATTACGATATTTAAGCATAAGAAGATCCCAAAATAGTATTAAAGATATCTATAACTTAGATCATAAGAAGTAAAACTGTTAGCCTTTTTTAGATCCAAAGGCTATTTATTCAGGATAGTTATAGAACTGTGAGTTAAGCTAATCTTTTTTCAATGCGCCCGCAAGGATAGTCAGTTTCGCATCGTCTAAGATGCTGATGTATTTACCTTTAACAGCAATCATCTCCATTTTTTGAAAACGTCCTAAAAGACGACTGATAGTTTCAACCGTGAGGCCTAAATAATTGCCAATATCTCCACGCGTCATGGATAAACGAAATTCTTTCGGTGAAAATCCTCGCGCAGAAAAACGCTGTGATAAATTGAAAATAAATGACGCGAGTCGTTCCTCAGCATTTTTCTTAGAAAGTAATAAAATCATGTTCTGATCGCCAACGATCTCAGTGCTCATCAAGCGTAATATTTGCTGCCTCAGCTTTGGCATGCTAACAGAAAGAGTATCCAGCGTGTCATAGGGAATTTCACAAATCATTGATGTTTCAAGTGCTTGGGAGAAACTTGGATGAGTCCCCGAGCTAATACCATCAAAACCCACTAAATCACCCGCGAGATGAAAAGCAGTAATTTGCTCATCACCCTGTTCTGTAATGGTATAGGACTTTAAGGTACCAGAGCGAATTGCATAAAGGCATTTCATCTCTTGACCCGCTTTAAATATTTCTTGCCCTTTTTGAATCGGTTTTTTCCGCTCGATAATATTATCTAAACGCTCTAATTCATCATCATTAAGCGAATAAGGGATACACAATGGGCTTATACTGCAGTCTTGACAATGAATAGCAGAACCGCCACTTTGAATTCGTTTGGTATTACTTTTTTCCATAGTAATTCTTCTTCCCATAATTGATACATATCAATATTAGCATCTATTCAACTTGCTTTGAATAGATGCTAATAATTAAATATCTATAGCGGTTAAAGTCGCAAATAAGTGCGCGGTAAGCATGCTGGCCTAGTCATTTAATTCGCTATTACAGGTTAAATCAGCTTAACTGCAGTATTGCGATATACAGGGTATGGAAGGCAAAAATGGCTAATAACGTGCCACTACCATAACGAAACCAATGATGGTTAAGTGTCTGTTTCAAATGATGACTAAATGCACCAACAGTCAGCATTGCCGGCATAGTCCCTAAGCCAAAGCCTAACATGATAAATAAACCGTTAAGCGCATTACCACTGCTTGCAGCCCAGGATAAAGTTGAATAAACTAAACCGCAGGGTAACCATCCCCATAAAAATCCCAGGGGAAATGCATAAAAGGGGTGTTTTAACGGGATCAACCTTTGTGCCAACGGTTTGATAAATTTCCAGACGAATTGACCCGCTTGCTCTAATTTTAATAATCCATGCCATAACTTTGCGACATATAATGCGAGCATTAACATTAAAATAGCGGCGAAGATGCGCAAATAAATTAACCCTTCTTTTCCGCCAAACCATATAATAAGTGTGCTGCTGCTCGCTGCAAATAAAAAACCCGCAAGTGAGTAACTACTCACTCTGCCAAGATTGTAAAGTAATAAGGATAAAATGGAGGTTGATTTTTTTTGATCTGTTTTGATGGAAAAAGTGATTGCACCTGCGATACCTGAACACATACTTAAACAATGCCCCGCACCTAACAAACCAATTAAAAGCGCCGCAATAAAATCATTGAGTAAGGTCGCTTCAATCATTTAAATCACTGGATTGGCTTGTTTTTTGCTGATTTCCTGTATTTTCTTTTATTGGCGGAGCGGGCAGATCTTCATCGAATAAGATATTAGTGCCTTCACGGTCTAAATCATCATATTGATTCGATTTGACAGCCCAAAAAAACACCATAATAGCGATAGTAACGAATACCATTGCGATAGGTATTAATATATAAATAATACTCATATTAATAAACTCTTA
>DATBNI010000218.1:0-2188 GCA_036554425.1 Psychromonas sp. | reverse complement strand
TGGGAAAATCAGCATTGTCTGTGGTTAATAAAAACAGAGGTGCGCTGGCACGCACAATAAAAGGGCTAAGCGCTATAACCGCTCATTAAAGAGTGCCAATCGTCTGCCTGCCACTTTATTGCGCGTTTTTTTAACTCTTTGTTAAAGGATCTTAATAAACGGGCAAGGTTAGTCTCTTTCCAATGTTCGCCAGACTGCTGATAACATTTATCAAAATCAATAAACCAGACTTTTCCGGCTTTATCCAATAGAATATTATGGATATTTAAGTCGGTGTGGTTTACTTGAGCATGGTGCAGTTTTTTTATCTGCAGGCCGATTGCCTGATATTCGGTCTTGGATAAAGATCTTTGCTGCAGAATATCAACCAGGTCGCCTGCATCGGCAATCTTTTCAGATAAAAGATCCGCCTGATAACAAAATGTCGCTTTTTTTACTCTTGCGGCAATAGGTCTGGGGACATTAACCCCTGCCTGGTTAAGTTTAACTAACAATCTAAACTCCTGAATACAGCGCGTTTTTTCCCAACCGGTAAAGATGTAATGATCGGAAATGAGCTTGCCGAATAAACCACCACGGCGATAATGACGCAGCGCGCCCTGCAGTGCGGGTAACTGGACAAACCAGGTTGTACCGCGCCCCAGTGCGCTGCCGATAACTTTACTTTGCTGCTGCCAATAATTGGATGAAAAACAATCCTCAATATTTTCACTGATCAAGTCATTATCATAGATAATATAAACTTTATTTTTTTGTAAAACTTCAAACATAAATATTTATCTCGAGCGTGATTGATTATTGTATAATCTAGAAAATTAACTAACGAATCATACTACTATGGCTTTATTTACAACAGCACCAAAATCAATTTGTATTTTACGTCTTTCTGCGATTGGTGATCTTTGTCATGCTGTTGCAGCAGTACAGGCGATACAAAAGCAGTGGCCGTCAACAAAAATCACCTGGATAATGGGAAAAATTGAAGCCCAACTGTTCCATGATCTGCCCAATGTCAATGTCATTGTTTTTGATAAAAAATCAGGTTATGCAGGAATGAAAGCGATTTGGAAGCAGTTAGAGAATGAAAACTTTGATGCTTTACTGCATATGCAACTGGCTTTGCGGGCCAGTGTGTTAACACTCGGCATCAAAGCAAAATATAAAATAGGCTTTAACCGTAAACGCGCTAAAGAAGGACAGTGGTTATTTACCAACAAAAAAATTAAAGACACCTCATCTGCACATGTTTTAGACAGTTTTTTTGAATTTGCCTATTTTTTAGGACTAAAGAAAAGCACGCCTAGCTGGAATATTCCACTGGCAGAAACCGATATCCACTTCGCAGAGCAGGTCTGCCAGAATAATAAACCCATATTTGTTATTTCCCCGGCGGCAAGTAAAGATGAACGCAATTGGCTGACAGGCAGTTATGCAGGCATCGCCGACTACGCCGTGCAGCAAGGTTTTCAAGTGATCCTCTGCGGCTCTCCTGCGCCAAGAGAGGTAAAACTCGGCCAAGACATAGAAGCATTAATGCATCAACAGGCGACAAATTTAATTGGCAAAACCTCTTTAAAACAGTTAACGGCTGTGATTAAACAAGCCAGCCTGATGCTTGCACCGGACTCCGGTCCTGCGCATATTGCCACTACTCAGGGTATACCTGTAATAGGTTTATACGGTCACAGCAACCCCAACAGAACCCGTCCGTACCTGAGCCGGGAGAGCGTGATTAGCGTTTATGAAAAGCATGTTCAAGAACAGCATGGCAAGCCTTTAATTGATTTACCCTGGAGTGCAAGGGCCAAAGGCGCGCATATTATGGAAGAGATCACTGTGCAGCAGGTGATTGATATGTTTAATAAACTGACACAAAAGTAAACGAATCCCCTCCTTCCTAAAAAAATAAAAATCCCCAGCCTGCTGAGCAGAGTGGGGATTTTTTATTCGTTTACCGAATGGCTATAGAACAGTTTGTTTAACTATTTCCAGGCTTTCCATGCATTGATCAGACCATTGGTTGATCCATCGTGGGTGGTTACTGCCTGGTTATCTGCGAGTTCAGGTAAGATTTGACCCGCAAGCTGCTTGCCTAATTCCACGCCCCACTGATCGAAGCTGAAGATGTTCCAAATCACGCCCTGCACAAAGATTTTTTGTTCGTACATTGCGATCAGCTGACCCAATA
>DATBNI010000213.1:0-9515 GCA_036554425.1 Psychromonas sp. | reverse complement strand
GATAGCACTGAAATGTCTATCCTTCTTGTAGCCGCATTCGGTGGTAAACCGAACATTGAAAACTTAGATGCTTGTATTACACGTTTACGTGTAACGGTTAAAGACATCTCATTAGTAAATAAAGATGAGCTTAAGAAACTGGGTGCTGCCGGTGTGGTAGTATCAGGTAACGGGGTTCAAGCTATCTTCGGTACTAAATCTGATAACTTAAAAACAGACATGGAAAATTACATGTCTAAATAGTAAGTTGCCGGGCAGCTGTCCGGCTTTACTTTAAAGTCGAAGCTTAACAATTTATTGATTAAGCTTCGACTTTTCCCCACCCATCTTTTAATCCTTTAATTTCAATTGTTATCCGTCAGCACTAAAACCTTATTTCTACATTACTCCTTATTCCAATCACAACGATTTAAACAAGAAACCCCCTTCCTTTAACTGCAAAAAATATAATCTATTGTTTTTATTATCTTATTAGCGTGAGTGCATTTTCATTTTTGATGGTTTTAAAGAGTAATTTGAAAGGCTTTCTAAATTTAAGCGATCTGCAAAGGAATTCTTTATGAAGTGTGATTTTATCCTAATGAGGTATTTTTCTAACTGCCTGCTGATCAGACAAAGCAATTAAATAAAATCAGCAGTGCGCGCCCCTATTGCTGAAGCATAAAATCCGTCCGCAGGTGATTCAACATTGTTGTCTGAAGATAAAACCCGGCAAGCTGGATTTGTTAAGCGCTTAAAGGCAGAAACGCTCAATACAATGGCTGCTAAAGCCCTCTTAACTCAAGCAGTGTGTGACCAAGGCCGATATCATCTGTGCGTTTTTCAACCACAAAACCCGCCGCAGCAACAATTTCTAAAAAGTCTTCACTACGATAAAAACGGCTATTGCCATTCGCTAAGCAGGTAAAATATAAGGAGGTTGCGTTAAGACTTAATGTTGCGGCATCATAACGTTGGGCATCCCAGAACAACTCAAGAATATAAACCCGAGCATCTGCCGACATCGCCTGACGTACTCGCTGTAAAATACTTAAAATTTCCATCGGCGAAAAACAATCTAAAAACTGACTCATCCACCAAACGTCTGCGCCGGTCGGTAAAGCTAAGGATTTATCCAGCATATCAGTGGGATACCCCTTGATACGTTGTGCAAAACCTTGTTCTTTAACATTTACCATTGCCATTTCGATTTGCTGAGGCAAATCAATAATGGTCATTTCAACCTCTTTGTCGTATCCACAACACTGCAAAGACCATTTACCCGTATTACCACCTATATCAAAAATTCGTTTGGGTTTATGCTCAAAAACCTTTTCCAGCAGAACAGGAAAAGAACGGTCAGAATAATAATGGTCAAAATTAAACCAACTCTCTTTGGCTTTTTCCGGTAACTGCGACAAACCTTCATAAATAGTAGGCCAGTCACCTAACTCTTTAAGCCCGGCCGGAGTCCCCTCTTGGATCGCTTCTGTTAAGTGGCTCATCGCCGCATAACAAACATCTGCGGTAAAATCTAAATTAGCGCGAGTCATACCATCATGTAATAAAAAATAACCCAGCTTGGCAATCACGTAATTAGGATTTTTCCAGGTTACAATGTGCACACTGAGCGCCATATCTAATAAAACTTTAAGACCGTATTCAGAAACAGCTGTTTTTTCACTGAGTTGGCTGGCATTTAAACCCTCGCTGTGTGCGCTGTCTAAAACGGCCAGGATCCCTAAATCACGTAAGGTTCTGGCGGTATGAAAAATGATAGGCGAAAAAGCAAGTTTTTGTGCTTCGGTTTTCGCCTGCATTGCAGTATAAGGATCCTGTGTATAATCAGCCATTTTTTACCTATTGTTTGCTTATTATAGAGCACGAAAAGCGACGTTAAATGAGATTTTAAAACACGCTTTTATTTATTATTTATTGCTTACAAAGCTCGGCGACTGCCTTTAAGCGTCTGTAGGCTTGGGTGACAAAGGGGTTATTAATATCCCAGGCATAACCGGCAAGAATCGCGCAGATCATCTGTTTAATTTTTGGATTAGGGTTAGGGTGTAAAATGACGCTCTGCAGCTCTCCCGTATACCAGCCTTCAACATAGCAGCGAAATGCATCTACCCCGACCATTAACCTTTCCTGGTAATCTTTTTGCCAGTCGACCTGCTCGCCGGAGAGCTGTTTAACCAGAGTTTCACTGGCAAATTGTGCAGATTTCAGCGCGATTGTCACACCCGATGAAAAAACCGGATCTAAAAATTCCCCGGCATTGCCTAATAACGCAAATTTATCGCTGCAGAGTTGTTTTACATTGGCGGAATAGCCGCTGATCTCACCACCCGGATTAGGGTATAGCGCATTATTCAGGACCTCTTTTAAGTTTGCTTCCTCATTGACCAGCTGCTGCAGCGCTTGTATATTATCCTGCGGATATTTTTCTAAAAAATCTGCCTTGGCGACAACACCTAAGGAACAGCTGCCATTGCTGAAGGGGATTAACCAGTACCACACCTCGGGATCATAGGGATGAACCGAAATTAAAATCTTATTCCGATCAAAAGCTGTGCTGCTGATATTATCCTCGATATGGGTAAAAATTGCTTTGCGGGCAGGTAAGGTGGACGGCACTTCTAAGTCCAGTAATCTTGGCAGGACCCGTCCAAAACCACTGGCGTCTAAAACAAAATCCGCTGTAATTTGATATGGCTGTTTATTTTCATCCAGGACAGTGAGTAAGGGTTTGTTTTCTAAATTAAGATCAATTAATTCATGCTGATAAAAAATATCTACCCCCTGCATTTGGGCCTGATCGGCGAGTACTTTATCAAAACTTGCACGCTGCACCTGATAAGTTGTGCCCGTACCCGGGGTAAATTTATCATTAAAATCGAACTCAGTGTAACGGCCGTTGTGGTGGAAAGCCGCACCATTTTTAAACTGGAAATTACTCTTATTGACGGCATCTAACATATTTGCCTGCTCAATCACTTCCATACAGGCCGGTAATAAACTCTCTCCTATTGAAAAACGCGGAAAAACACTTTTTTCAATAACCATAACCTTTATATTCTGTTGCTTAAGTAGTGCCGCCGCGACCGAACCCGATGGTCCTGCGCCAATAATAACCACCTGCGTAACCTGCTTTTTTATCAAAACTTCATCCCTAAAAATTTAAAAAATCATTCCATGAATTGCCATCGGCAGCCCGATAAATATTGTTATTACCCTCTCATCCGCTTTATAAGTATAAGGGGATTTTAATAAGCTTAATATATCTGAAATCAAACTAAGATGTTTATTTACAGGAAATGAGTAACCAAGTGGGCGCTCCCCTTTCGCATAAAATGCGATGCTTAACAAAAATGTCTATTCACTTCTAAGCCAAAAACACATAAAATTAAACAGGCTAAAGTTCAAAAAACGGATAAAATTTCACTCTTTGTGTTATCTTTCATGAAGATAAACAGGCCCTAGATACTCTATGAATTCAATTAATATAAATATAACACAGTGGTCGGCCCTTTCCTCCGGCTTAATTGAAAGCAATGACTGGCTAAAATGGAGTAAAAATAATAAACAATGGCCAGCGAAACCCGCACCTGCTCCTGACTTTTTGATCCCGCCAATGATGCGACGGCGTATGAGCAGTTTAAGTAAACTTGCTTTACAAAGTGCACTGCAAATTTCTGCGCAGCGAAAAATCGATTACATTGTTTTTTCGAGTCGCCACGGTGAATTAACACGCACGGTTAAATTGATCGAAGATATTATTAACGGCGGTGATGCATCACCTATCTTTTTTTCTCAATCTGTACACAATACTGCAGCGGGCTTATTCACCATCGCTGCAAAACGAACAACACCGGTCACCTCTCTTGCCGCCGCAGAAAACTCATTACATTATGCAGTTATCGAAGCGGGCGCCTATTTACAGGAAAACCCCCTAGATACTGTTTTGCTTGTTAATTTTGATGAACCTTTAGCAGCGCCCTATCAACAGTTTGAGACACAGACTTACCCGGGTTATGCCCTGGCGATGTTATTAACAACAGGTGATAAATTCCAGCTGAACTGGTCAAAAAACCAAGACTCACTTCCAACTGACTATCCGCAAGCTTTTGATTTTATAGAATATCTGTTAAATAACAAAAAAAACACAAGCATTTGCAGTAAGAGAACTAATTGGTTATGGGAGAAAAATTAGAATGACTATTTTGCAACAAATGAATAAAATATGGCGCATTCTTACCACCGGGTTTTGTTTTGTATTATTTGCTCTGGGCGGTTTGTTTTTAACTTTTATTCTTTTCCCGGTATTAACTTTTTCTTTAAAGGATAAATTATCCAGAGAGTTAAAAGTTCAAAAAATAATTCAACGCGCATTCTCTTTCTTCTGTGCCACCATGCGCTTTACGGGTTGCATCGATTATAAATTTATCGGCCAGGAGATCTTACAAAAAGAGAAAAACTGTTTAATTGTTGCCAACCACCCGAGTTTGATCGATTACGTCTTAATTGCTTCTCGTTTGGGGCAATGTGACTGCCTGGTCAAACAACAAATATGGCACAACCCTTTTATGAAAGGAGTTGTTAAATCAGCAGGTTACATTAAAAACTCAAATCCGGAAACCTTATTGGATGATTGCGCGCAGCGCCTTCAGCAGGGCAATGTGCTGCTGGTTTTTCCAGAAGGCACACGCACAACACCGGGCATAAAATCAACGCTGCAGCGCGGTGCCGCACAGATTGCGTTAAAAACAGCCACTGATCTACGCGTGGTGCATATCTCAGTAACGCCTCCTTTTTTAACCAAAGAAAAAAAATGGTACCAGGTTCCTGATACCAAGCCCTTTTTCTTAGTCGAAATTAAAGATAAAATAAAAATTGCGCCTTTCACCGAAAATTGTCAACCTCCTTCCATTGCAGTGAGAAACTTGAACAAGCATCTCGCTACTACCCTTTTCCCATCTTTAAATAACAACGAGTAAAACTCCATGGAACAGTTACACACAGAACTAAAAAAATTAATTATTGACGCACTTTTTTTAGAAGATATCTCTATTGATGATATTGATACAGAAGCGCCACTTTTTGGCGAAGGTTTAGGCTTAGATTCAATTGATGCTCTGGAACTGGGTTTAGCCATTAAAAAGCAATATAACGTGGTTATTAATGCCGACGATACAAAAATAAAAGAGCATTTTGCATCGGTCGCAAACTTAGCAAAATATATTTCAGAAAATAAAGGGCAATAATATGACGCAATTAAATAGGGATCAAATTTTCAGCCAAATCCAGCATGCTTTAGTTGAATTATTTGAACTGGACGCAAATGATATCAAGCTTGAAACGCAGCTATACCAGGAGCTTGATTTAGACAGTTTAGATGCCGTTGATTTAGTCGTACATTTACAGAAACTTACCGGTAATAAAATTAAAGCGCAGGATTTTAAAACCGTGCGCACGGTCGAAGATGTGGTTAATTCCGTAGAAAATCTGTTGAAGGACAAATAATGAAACTGCTGACCATATTGTCAGCCTTTGTTTTATTAGCTTATCCGCTTGCTGTTTATTACGGACTAAGCCAATGGGGTATAGGAGCACTTGCCGGGCTACTGGGTATGTTATTCCTGTTACGTATTATTTGTGGTAACCAAACCCGTTTACGTGAGCTGAAATACATCGCCTGGCTGAGTGGCGCAGCGGGGATTTTATTAACCGCACTGGCGCTGATTTTTAATAATAGCAGCTGGTTCCGCTATTACCCGGTGATAGTCAATATTCTCATGCTGTCTCTTTTTTGCAGCAGTTTATGGCAAAAAGAGAGCATGATTGAACGTTTTGCCCGTCTGCAGGATCCGAATTTACCTGACTCCGCCGTGGGTTATACCCGCAATGTCACCAAAATCTGGTGTCTGTTTTTTATGATCAACGGATCCGCAGCGCTGATCACCTGCTTTATGCCTATTGCTGCCTGGACCTTATATAACGGTTTAATAAGTTATTTTCTGGCGGGCAGCTTATTCGCCTGCGAATGGATATTTCGTTCCTGCGTAAAAAGAAAACACTCATGAATTTCTGCTCCCTGAGGCAACTCTTAGTTAATCCGCGATCTCTGCCGCACCTTGTTGCCTTTGATGCCCGGCAGCAGGTAACCTGGCCGGAGTTATTATCTGACGTAAGCCTATTAACGGCAAAAAGGCTAAAGATTGACCATAAGAATGAGTCTATCTGCTGCGCGGACAGTTACCTATTCGCCTGCCAATGGATATTTCGCTCCTGCATAAAAAGAAAACTGCCATGAATTTCTGCTCCCTGACACAACTCTTGGTTAATCCGCGATCTCTGCAGCACCTGGTTGCCTTTGATGCCCAGCAGCAGGTAACCTGGCCGGAGTTGTTATCTGACGTAAGCCTATTAACGGCAAAACTGCTCAACAGTGAGCATAAAAATTGGGCTATCTGCTGCGCGGACAGTTACCATTTTTGCGTGGCATTTTTTGCCGCGGCTTATGCGCATAAAAAAATAATATTACCCGGTAACCATCAACCGGCGATGTTAACTTCTCTGGCGGCGCATTTTGATGCTGTGATTCACGATGGTCTGCTCTCGGCTGACTTAAAGCAGACGCAATTTACTCTGCCCTTAGCTAATAAACCCAAATCAGCAGTGCTGCAGTTCCCTGACTTAAATTTAGCTCAGGTCAAAATCACCCTGTTTACCTCGGGATCAAGCGGTCAACCCAAAGCTATTAATAAAACATTATTAATGCTCGATGATGAAATTATCACCCTGGAAAATATGTGGGGGGATTTATTAAAAGACTCAAAGATTGTCAGCACAGTTTCCCATCAGCATATCTATGGTTTATTATTTCGTGTTTTATGGCCTTTATGCGCAGGCAGAGCATTCCAGCGACAAGATATCAGTTACACTGAACAATTATTTTCCAGTGCGCATGCTGACAGCACCTTAATCAGCAGCCCGGCTTTATTAAAACGTTTACCCCAAGAAAGTCATCCGACACGCTATCGCGCTATATTTTCATCGGGTGGACCGCTGCCCTTGAGCGCGGCAAAAGCCTGCGGGGTATTATTTAAACAGCACGTTTTTGAAGTCTTCGGCAGTACAGAAACCGGCGGTATTGGCTTTCGTCAGCAACAAACAGCCAGCACAGCCTGGACTTTTTTCCCGGGGATAGAGGCAAAACTGGCACAGGACAACTGTTTAACGCTGCGCTCACCCTGGATAGATGCGCATGCCTGGTATCAGACAAGTGATCAGTGCGCCTTATTAGCAGAGCAGCAATTCATTTTAAAAGGCCGGGTTGATCGCGTGGTTAAAATTGAAGAAAAACGTATTTCATTAAATGAAGTTGAACAACGCTTGAATCAACTTGAGTGGATTGAAGAGAGTTATGTGGTGCAAATTGATGATAGCAACTTAAACCATAGAATCAGCCTGGGCGGTGTATTAAAACTCAATAAACTCGGTGAGCAAAGCATCAATGAGATAGGCAAAGGCAAGTTCTGGATCAAGCTTCGTCAGGCACTGCGCCCGTGGCTTGAGCCCATTTGCATTCCGAGACAGTACCGTATTGTCGAACAAATGCCCATGAACAGCCAGGGTAAGCTGTTAAAGACACAACTGCTTAATCTCTTTGTCAAACACGAGGAATCTCCCATGCCCCGCTCTAAAGCCAGCATTATTGAACAGATTGTCACGCCAAACACTGCACAATTAACCCTAAAGATAGATGCTGATCTTATTTATTTTGACGGTCATTTCCCCGATTACCCGTTATTACCCGGTGTCACTCAGATTGACTGGGCAATTTATTATGCAAAAAAAATACTTAACAGCGGCACACGTTTTGCCGGAATGAATGTCATTAAATTCCAGCAGCCTATTCTACCCGACGATATTGTGCAGTTAACCCTGAGCTGGTTTGCCGATAAGCAAACATTACATTTCGCTTATCGCTCTGCAGGCAAGACCCACTCATCGGGTCGCATCAGATTAGAGGCCATTTAATGCAGCCTTTTAACCCGTGCTTTTTAATCCCTTGTTACAACCATGGTGGTGCTTTGCCCTATGTTGTCACTGCCTTATTAAAGCGCTACGAATACCCTATTATTATCGTCGATGACGGCAGTGATTTGGCCACTAAACAGGTTATTAATTCACTTGCGCAGCAGCCTAATGTCAGTGTGGTCACCCTGACCCAAAATCAGGGTAAAGGCGCGGCGGTGATCGCCGGCTTTAATGCGGCAAAGCGGCTTAATTTCAGTCACGCTGTTCAGATTGATGCCGATGGACAACACGATTTATCTGCTCTTGTGTTATTACTGAGTGAATCCCGGCAGCACCCGACTGCATTAATTTCCGGCTGCCCTGTTTATGATGAGTCGGTGCCTAAGGCACGTTTTTATGGCCGTTACCTGACCCATATTTGGGTCTGGATTGAAACCTTGTCCTTCTCCATTAAAGACAGTATGTGCGGATTCCGATCCTATCCTATTCAGGCAACCACAGCGCTGCTCAGCAAAAACAAAGTTGGCTTGCGAATGGACTTTGATACCGAAATAATGGTCAGACTCTATTGGGCAGATTGTGAGGTGAAATTTGTCAAAACACGGGTTAACTACCCTGAAAACGGACTTTCTCATTTTCATGCATTTCGGGATAACCTTAAAATATCGGTGATGCACAGCCGTTTGTTTTTTGCCATGCTGCCGCGCATACCGAAATTATTAACCCGTTCCAAACGCTTAACCGCACAGGCAACACATTGGTCTAAAACGTCCGAGCGCGGCACCTATTACGGCATGAAAATACTGCTGGGTATCTATTCTCTGTTTGGCCGGGCGGTGTTTAAGCAATTATTAAAAGTGGTGATGATCTATTATACCCTGACATCAAAATCCACCCGTGAAACCTCTTTATTATATTTGAATAATCTGCAAAAACACGCAAAAAAACTGGCTTTTCCGCTGCCGCAAAAATTAACCCCCTATCGCCACCTGAGCTCTTTTGCAGAAACTATATTAGATAAAATGGCGGCATGGAAAGGTGATTTTTCGATAGATAACCTGACCGTCAATGACGAAGCACTGATCGAATCTTTAATAAAATCCAAACGCGGCTTATTTATACTGGGCTCACACCTTGGTAATCTGGAATTATGCAGGGCGCTGGGCGCACGCCATCAGGATTTGAAAATTAATGCTCTGGTTTTTACCGAGCACGCCCAGAAATTTAATGCTGTGCTCAGGGCAATAAATAAAAAATCAGAGCTCAATGTAATACAAGTCAGTCATATCGGGCCGGAAACCGCCATTATGTTAGATGACAAAATTAATCAAGGCGAATGGATTGTGATTGTTGGCGACCGCACTTCCACCAGTAAAGAGAACCGGGTGGTCTGGGCTGATTTCTTAGGTCAGCCGGCGCCCTTTCCGCAGGGGCCGTTTCTGCTCGCTTCTATTTTAAAAGCGCCGGTCTATTTGCTCTTTGCCCTGCGTGAT
>DATBNI010000210.1:0-13833 GCA_036554425.1 Psychromonas sp. | reverse complement strand
GGGAAGAGTTTGATTTGGATCTGATTGCAGGGACTTACAAAAATTATGCCAGCGCAATATCTGTGCTAACCGATGAAAAATACTTTCAAGGGGACTTTGAATATATCAGCAGAGTCCGGGAGCAAGTTTCCCAACCTGTGATCTGTAAAGATTTTATTATCGATCCTTACCAAATTTATCTGGCACGCTACTATCAAGCCGATGCGATATTATTAATGCTCTCTGTTTTAGATGATGATGCTTATCAGGCATATCGAGACACCGCCCACAGTCTTAATATGGGAGTATTAACGGAAGTCAGTAATGAGCATGAGCTGATACGTGCGATTGCATTAAATGCCAAAATCATTGGCATCAATAACCGCAACTTACGTGATCTCAGCATTGATTTAAATCGTACTAAGGAACTGGCCGCTAAAATACCGTCAGACCGTATTGTCATTTCCGAGTCGGGTATTTATAACCATAGCCAGGTTAAGCAGCTGAGTAAATATGCCAACGGATTTTTAGTCGGCAGCTCAATTATGAGCCAAAGCAATATCGACAGAGCCTGCAGACAATTGATTTTAGGCAATAACAAAGTTTGCGGTTTAACCCATGCTAGAGCTTCTGCCGATGCTTATAAAGCGGGCGCAGTCTATGGCGGTTTAATCTTTGTTGAAAAATCAAAGCGTTTTGTGGATATGGAAGAAGCACGTTTAGTGATGCTTGGCGCACCGCTTTTATATGTGGGCGTGTTTCAAAATGAAGAGGCTGAATTAATCAGCTATACCGTTAAGCAGTTAGGGTTATCGGCGGTACAATTGCACGGTGATGAAAGTCCCAAATATATTAAAGCGCTGCGTGCTGTGTTGCCGGAAAAATGTGAAATATGGAAAGCCCATGGTGTGGTCGATCAGTTACCTGATTTTGAAAAATTCAATGTCCAAAAGCACCTCTTGGATACCCGGGTTGGCGAGCAAACAGGGGGCACTGGTCGTGCTTTTGACTGGGCATTGCTGGCAAGCCTAAGCAGTGAACTTAAAAGTAAGATAATACTGGCCGGCGGTTTAACTCCTGAAAATGCCCGGCAAGCCTGTTTGATAGGCTGCGCAGGGTTAGATTTCAATTCAGGTGTTGAATCTGCACCCGGCAAAAAAGATCCGCAAAAATTAAACGCCGCCTTTGCGGCAATAACACAGTATCTGCAACGCTAAAAATTATTCATTTATTCTAAGGTGGAGACACCTTGTATAAAATAAAAGGTTGATAAAAATGGAAAAACTAAATCCTTACTTCGGACAATTTGGCGGCATGTATGTCCCGCAAATCCTGGTACCCGCATTAAAGCAGTTAGAAGCTGAATTTGTCAAAGCGCAAACAGATCCTGAATTTTTAGCAGAGTTTTCTGAGTTATTAACTGAATACGCCGGCCGTCCGACGCCCTTAACATTGTGCCGTAATCTGACTAAAGGCAAAAAAACCAAACTTTACCTTAAACGCGAAGATCTTCTCCACGGCGGTGCACATAAAACCAATCAGGTTTTGGGACAGGCACTGCTGGCTAAGCGCATGGGCAAGAAAGAGATCATTGCTGAAACAGGGGCCGGCCAGCACGGTGTTGCAACGGCATTAGCCTGTGCGTTACTCGGACTGAAATGCCGCGTTTATATGGGCGCGGTGGATTGTGAACGTCAAAAACCCAATGTATTCCGGATGCGTTTAATGGGCGCGGAAGTGATTCCGGTGCATTCGGGTTCTTCAACTCTAAAGGATGCCTGTAATGAAGCCTTACGTGATTGGGCAGGCAGTTATGATACTGCGCATTATTTATTAGGCACAGCGGCCGGCCCGCACCCTTTCCCAACCATTGTGCGCGAATTCCAGAAAATCATCGGTGAAGAAGCTAAGCAGCAGGTATTGAAAAAAGAAGGCGTGTTACCCGATAAAGTCATTGCCTGTGTCGGCGGCGGCTCTAACGCAATAGGCATATTCAATGATTTTATAGAGGATCCAAGTGTTGAACTGATTGGGGTTGAGCCGGGAGGACACGGTATTGAAACCGGTGAGCACGGTTGCCCGATATCCTATGGTTCAAAAGGTATCTTCTTCGGCATGCATTCCTTAATGATGCAGGACAAACATGGCCAGGTTAAAGAGTCCTATTCAATCTCTGCCGGACTGGATTTCCCGTCCGTGGGTCCGCAGCATGCGCACCTTGCAGAAACGGGACGCGCTCAATATGTTCACGCAACGGATGAGGAAGCGCTGGACGCCTTCCAGGCCCTTTCTTTAAACGAAGGCATTATTCCCGCCCTTGAGTCGGCACACGCATTAGCCCATGCATTAAAGCTGATTAAAGATCATGATAAGGAGCAAATCATTATTGTTAATTTATCCGGCCGGGGCGATAAAGATATCTTTACCGTGGCTAAAATTTTTGAAGAAAGAGGAACTCTCTAATGAGCAAACGTTATCAGGCTTTATTTGCCCGCCTTAAAACTGAACACCAGGGGGCATTTGTTCCTTTTGTGACTGTTGGCGATCCTAATCGCGCCCTTTCCCTGAAAATAATTGATACTTTAGTTGACGCCGGCGCGGACGCTCTGGAGTTAGGTATCCCCTTTTCAGATCCTGTCGCCGATGGTGTGGTTATTCAAGACGCCTCTGTTCGGGCTTTGGAGACAGGTGCGACACCGGATAACTGCCTGGAAATTATTGCCGAAATTCGTCATAAACATCCGACCATTCCCATTGGTTTATTATTGTATGTAAACCTGGTTTATCGTAATGGCATTGAAAATTTTTATGAACGTTGTGCCAAAGCGGGTGTCGATTCTATATTAATAGCGGATGTGCCGCTGGAAGAAAGTGCACCTTACCGCGCCGCTGCTGAGAAATTTGGCATTAACCAGATATTTATTGCGCCCCCGAATGGCGATCAAGAAACATTACAGAAAGTGGCTGAATATGGACAGGGTTATACCTATTTATTAAGCCGCGCCGGGGTTACCGGCGGACATGCGAAAGCCGGCATGCCCGTTGAACACATGTTAGAAACATTAAATAAACATCATGCGCCCCCGTCATTACTGGGTTTTGGTATTTCCACACCTGAGCAGGTACGCGAAGCCATAAAATTGGGCGCCGCCGGCGCAATTTCAGGCTCAGCAGTGGTTAAAATCATCCAAAATAACTTAGATAATCCGGATAAACTGCTTTCTGAAATGCATAAATTTATCAGCAAAATGAAAGCCGCCACGGATAAAAAATAAACTGGTGAAAGTGCAACGCTTACTTTAAAGTAACTTTGCACTTTTTATAATAGGAAAAAACATGAAACAATTTTTTGAATTTATTCCACTGATTATCTTTTTTGTGGTTTTTAAGATGAGCGATATTTATATGGCAACGGGATCGTTAATGATCTCCATGGGGTTAATGCTCGCTTTTAACTATTACAAAAATGGTAAAGTTGAAAAAATGCCTCTTATTACCTTTGTGATGGTGCTGGTATTTGGCACCTTAACACTTGTTTTACACGATGACGCTTTCATTAAATGGAAAGTCACTGTGGTATATGCATTGTTTAGCGCCGCTTTACTGGTTAGCCAGTTTATATATAAAAAGCCGATTATCAAACAGATGCTGGGTAAAGAAATCAGCCTGCCTGCCAATATGTGGAATAATCTTAATATGGCCTGGGCACTGTTTTTTGCCGTATTAGCAGCTGTAAATGTGTATGTTGCATTTAGTTTGTCACAGGAAATTTGGGTTAATTTTAAAGTATTTGGCTTGTTGGCAGTCACCCTTGCATTTACGCTTTTAAGTGGCCTTTATATCTATAAATACTTACCAGCCTCGGCAGAAAAAAAATTATCAGCCGATAAAAAATCAGAGGAATAAAAATGTTATATGTTATTTTTTCACAGGATGTAGAAAATAGTTTAAGCATGCGCCAACAGGCACGCCCCGCACATCTTGCGCGCTTACAACAATTAAATGAGCAGGGACGTCTCCTTGTTGCAGGTCCTATGCCCGCTATTGATGACGAAAACCCTGCTGATGCAGGTTTTACCGGTTCGACCGTTATCGCGGAATTTGACAATTTAGAAGCAGCACAAAACTGGGCCGATGCAGATCCCTACATGGCCGCCGGCGTCTATAAAAAGGTGATCGTAAAACCCTTTAAAAAAGTATTACCTTAGGCAATTAAGCGGACAAAAAAGGGACTCGATTGAGTCCCTTTTTTAGTTTGCTATTATAAAAAACTTTTAAATAAAAATTTAGTTAGAATGCAGCATACTGTTCAATTCAACTGCACTTTTATTCACTAAACATTCAATCTGTCCGGTCAATGAATTACGGCGGAAAAGCAAATCATCTTTGTTTGCAAGTTCACGCGCCTTGGCATAACCTGCTTCTTTACCTTCATTATCAAGCAGTTTCACTTTTGATCCTGCCGTTATGTATAATCCTGACTCGATAGTACAACGATTGCCAAGTGGAATCCCCAGGCCGGAATTAGCACCTAATAAACTATTTTCTCCGATTGTGATGATCATCTTACCGCCGCCACTTAAGGTCCCCATGATAGATGCACCACCACCGATATCACTGCCATCACCAACCATCACACCAGCAGAAATCCGACCTTCAACCATACTTACGCCTGTCGTACCGGCATTGAAATTGATGAAACCTTCATGCATCACAGTGGTGCCTTGACCCACATGCGCGCCTAAACGAACTCGAGATGTATCCGCAATACGTACACCACTAGGGACAATGTAATCAACCATTTTAGGAAATTTATCAACACAATCAACGCTGATAGTTTCCCCTTTTAAACGCGCTTGGATCTGACGGTCAGACAGTTCAGCAATATCTATTGCGCCTTGGTTAGTCCAGGCAATATTATGCAGGATACCAAAAATACCCTCTAAAACTAAACCGTGGGGTTTAACTAAACGATGCGAGATAAGCTGCAGCTTCAGGTAACCCTCGGCGACACTTTGCGGCGCATCATCTGTTGCCAGAATAACTAAGACTAAAGGTTGACTTGATTTTGCCGCTGCAGTTGCAAAGTCAGCATTTGCGCTGTCATTAGCACCGTTGAAAGCAGCCGCTAAATGTTCGCACATTTCAGCTTTTATTTCGATAACTTGATTACCCTGCTCATAACCTGTAATAGCACCGATAACAGAAACCAGATCATCACTTGGATTCAAGATTGGGTTAGGAAAGAAAGCTTCAATAATTTTTTGATCGCGGTTTTTTGTGGCAGTACCAAAAGAAAGTGCAAAAGTCGACATTAATATAACTCCATTTTAAAAACTCAATATAGTGTTTTATTAAATCACAATCAAGATACGGATTACAGATTTATAGCCAAATTACTTGAAGATGCAGGAATCAGCAAGACGATAGATGATAATATTCCAGGCTGAAAGCTGAGGATCTAGTTATTCTAAATCAAAGCCTTTTAAAACGAAGAGCATAGCTTATCGCCTGCCCTTCGGGGGATTTGCCCGAAATAGAGCACTCCTTACTGACGCGGTATTATTTTCGAATGCGGTGAGAAGACTTTCCTGACCAACAAAGCTGACATAAAAAACAGCAATTCTAATAAAAGAGAAGAGATCAATGCAAAAACTAACCCCACGCTAATCGCATTTTTATTCAGCACTATTTCAGCGTTGTAACTTTTTTGTGTTTCACTAAACAGAGGGTTATTTAACTGCCCGGCTAAAAACAACAAACGTTCAACTAGCGGTGCATTCAAGCGTTTTTTTTGCGCTTGCAGTGCATTAAAACGGTCAAATAGATTTTTGATAACAAAGGCTTCATCCTGAAAGGATTTTTCATCACTGTTTTCGTGTTTTTTTATCAGTGCCTGCAGATCACCCGCGAAGTGGCGATCTGCAATCATTTGATATTCCAGTAAATGATTTTTTGCTTCGATATAATGACCGTCTAAACGTATCTCATACTGCTGCAAAAAATTTGGAATCTGCAGCCCCAATAACAGCGTCAATGCAAAAACGAGCTTTAAACAGTAACGTCGTAAAAGCGCGAGCAACACTTATTTAAATCCCCGTGAACTACGCACGGTTTCATAGGCACGTTGGATATCCTGTGCTTTTTCTTTGGCTAAATTCATCATTTCGTCGGGCAACCCTTTGGATGCCAACTTATCTGGATGATGTTGGCTCATCAGTTTTCGATAGGCGCGCTTAATCTCTTTGTCAGTTGCAATCTCTTCAACCCCAAGTACTTTATAGGAGTCTTCTTCATTAGCCGCTTGGGATTGCTGTTGCTGACCTTGATGAAAATGTTGCTGACCTTCCATCATCTGTAATAAACGTTCCAGCTCAAACCGCGAAAAACCTAACTGTCCGGCAATATTATATAAAATATTTTTTTCATTCTCATCAAGGACCCCGTCCGAATAAGCAACCTGCACCTGAATTCCCAAAAACATCTGTAGCAGGTTACGTTCTCCGCGCACCATCTGGGTAAACTCAGAAAGCGTCTCATGAAGTGAAAACTGCCCGTTTTTACCCTGTGAAAACGAAGCTTGAGCCCGCTCTCTGGCAGCCCCCTGCAGACGCATTTGATCCATATAAGCATTAGCAATTTGTATATCAGTTTGTGTAACCTGCCCTTTTGCTTTGGCAACATGTCCCATCACAGAAAAAGTCGCATTAAAAAATATTTTTTGCCGTTCCTGGCTACTGGCTGCATTACCAAATAAACTGTTTTTCGCACTGAAATCAGTCGTCATAGCCCGATCAAAACGATGCCCTAACCAGATGCCCAGCAACATGCCAAAAATATTACCAAACATAAAACCGAAAAAGCCGCCGAGTAGTTTTCCCCAAATGCGCATAACGTTAAAATACCTTGTTTATTAGAAAGAGAAAGAATCAATATTTCGTTTAACTATTGCTTAGTTTGCCTCTTTTTCACCTAAAATACAGAACTTTAACATATTTATAAGTAACAAAGATTGGAGCTCAGTTAAGTTTGTTCTATTATAACGAGATCTATTTTATTTTATTTGATTTTAGCTTGGCGTTTTCAATTTCTAAGCAATATTTGTGAGTTATTCATGTTAAAAATATTACCGTCATTACTGTTTTTCTTACCTTTATTTGCAAACGCAGCAGAAGAACCGGCAGATTCCGTGCCTGAAGAAGAAAGTACACAGCCCTATGCCGTTACAGATAAGACCTCAACCTTAAATGAAGTGCCTGCCGATCAACAGCGTGATACGGAACTTTTTTTCCGTCAGTGTTATATACAGGTGCCACCTGTCGTTGATGATCCTAATACTCTGCCCGTTGAACAACAACCTATTAATATTGATGCGCAGCGATTATATGCTATTCCGAGTCAGTTGGTCTATGAAGAGGATGTTAGTCTCACCCAGGGGGATAAAAATCTCAACGCAGATAAATTAACTTATTACCTTGAACAGGAAAGGATTATTGCAGAAGGTAATGTCAACTTTAATAATGGCCAAGTGACCCTGTCTGCAGACGTTATCGAAAGACAATTAAGCAGCAATCAAACGTCTTTATACCAAACTGATTATCAATTTCACGGCCGGGGAGGCCGTGGTGATGCAGATAAAGTTTATGATAACGGTGACGACCTTTACGAGCTGAATAACTCTTCCTATAGCGCCTGCCCGCCTGGCGACAATACCTGGACAATTGATTCGACAACACTTTATATCGACAAAAAGGCTGGCACAGCCAGTGCTTATAACGCTATCCTGAGGGTAAAAGACGTACCCGTTTTTTACTTGCCTTATATTACTTACCCTATTTCGGACAAACGTAAAACCGGTCTTTTGTTTCCAAGTTTTGAATTTGCAAGTAGCAATGGTTTTACCTTCAGCCAACCCTTGTACCTTAACCTTGCTGAAAACATGGATGCGACTATTACGCCGACTTATATGCAAAACAGAGGCACTCTGGTCGCTGGTCAATATCGTTATCTGCTCGATGCCGGCAGCGGTAAAATGCAGGCCGAATATTTAGCAGATGATAATATTAGAGGAGGAAACCGTTATCTCTACCATTGGGATCATGCGATGAGCTTTGCTAATAACTGGCAGTTTAATGCAGATTATAATAGTGTCAGTGATGATTATTATTTCACCGACATTTCTACGGATTATGGTACGCGAAGTGATAACCAGTTATTACAGACAGCCAATTTAAAATACAGTGAAAATAACTGGAACAGTGAGTTAGAGGTCCGAAATTTCCAAATATTGGGCGACGGGGACACCCCCCACCAAGTGTTGCCAAAACTTGCATTCAATGCCTATCAACCCCTTAAATTTCGCAGTTTACAATTAGATTGGTATTCCGAAATTTCAAAATTTGAGCACCAGGATAATGACGTTTATACCGGCACCCGGGTCCATTTAGAGCCTAAATTATCGCTGCCCTTGTATTATAATTCTCTGTTTGTTAATACTGAGCTTAAGTACATGCTGAGCTTTTATCAGCAAGATTTAAGCAGCGCGACTAAATACGGCTGGTATGATGATCTCAGCGAAACTGCAAACCGTTATCTCCCTTCGTTCAAAATTCATTCCGGGGTTAATTTTGAACGTTCGTTCTCAATGTCAGATGGGGAGTATCGGCAAACACTGGTGCCGCAAATTCAGTATTTATATGTTCCCTATCAGGATCAATCGGCAATCGGTATTTATGATAGTACCCCGATGCAGGTCGATTATTACGGTTTATTCCGGGATAATAGATTTTCCGGATATGACAGAATTGCAGATGCAAATCAGATGACCTTTGGTATTTCCAGTAGTTTTATTAACCCGCAGGGCAAAAAGAAAGTACGTTTCGCGGTGGGACAAAATTATTATTTTTCTCCTTCACAAACCTATATACCCGATGACAATAACGATAACGCGTTGAATACTGCGAATCGCTCTTCGCTTATTAGTGAGTTAGATATTAACTTTGAAAATGATTACTTTTTCCATACAGGATTAGCATTGGACTCAGATCAAGGTGAATTTATAAGCACCAATTTCACCCTGGAGAAACGCTGGACTAATAATACCTTTGCACAATTAAATTATCGTTATTATGCAAAGCCGGAAGACGAAGAGTGGAACATCAAAATTAATCAGCTGGGGACTAAAGTCAATTGGGCAATGAATTCACAATGGACCTCTTTTCTCAGTTATTATTATGACCTGGATTACAATCACGCCTACGAGAGTATTGTCGGTTTCAAATACCAATCATGCTGCTGGGCAATAAGCTTATCTTACGATCGCTACATGGAAGCATATTATGGTTCTGAAAATGCGCTAAAAGAAGATTATAAAAGCGAACAAAGTCTTAAACTAAATTTTGAACTAACCGGATTAGGCGGTGTTGGATTTAGCTCTGGTAATCAAAGTTTATTTGATTACGGTCGTCCTTTTTACTTACAATAATGGAAAAAAAATGAAAGTTATCAACAAGATTATCCTGCCTTTACTTTTTGCATCTTTGGGTGCAACGCAGGTATTTGCGGAGAAAATACCATTAGACAAAATAGAAGCTGTTGTTAATCAGGAGGTTATTTTAAGCAGTGATTTACAACGCACGCAGCTTGAAATTCAGGAACGTTATAAAAATAGCGATCAAAGCTTACCCAGCGGCGATAAATTAACTAAGCAGATTCTTGATAAATTAATCACTGACCGTTTACAGCTGCAAATTGCACAACGTATCGGATTACGGATAAACGATACGCAACTGCAGCAAACATTACAGCAAATAGCTCAAAAAGACGGTCTGACTATCGAACAGCTGCAGGAAAAACTTGAAAAGCAGGGCAAAAATTACGCCGCATTTGTTGAAACTATACGTGATGAATTGACCATCAATGAAATTCGCCAAATTGAGGTTCGCCGCCGTATTGCGATTTCCGATCAAGAAGTTGAGCAGATGGTCAAACGGATCAATGCCGAGGGACAAAAAAACACCCAATTTAATTTTGTCCATCTACTTTTTAAGTTAGACAAAGATAGCTCAGCGGCAGAGAGGCAGCGTATTGAAAAAAAGGCACAGGATCTGGTTAAAAAAATCAAACTGGGGGCCAATGCATCACAGTTGGCACTGCTTAACTCGCAAGGACCCAAAGCCTCTGAAGGGGGGGATTGGGGATGGAGAACGATCAATGAAATGCCCACTTTGTTTGCAGGCGTATTTAATGAGCAGCAGACCAATAAAGGCGATGTAATAGGCCCGTTTAAGTCAGACCTTGGCCTGCATATTATCAAGATAATAGATAAAAAAGGGGGGCAAAATGTGATGACAGTTGAAGTCAACACACGCCATATCTTGATTAAATCCAATATTATTCTCAGCGATGAAAAAGCACAACAATTACTGGCAGGCTACCGTCAGGATATTGTCAGCGGCAAAAAATCCTTTGCAGCACTCGCCCACGAGTATTCTCAAGATCCGGGTTCAGCAGTTAAAGGGGGCGAATTAGGCTGGGCAGATCCCAGTATGTATGTGCCTGAATTTAAAGAATTAGCGCTTTCTCTGCCCATTGGCGAAATCAGCCAGCCCTTTCGTACTATGCATGGTTGGCACATCCTCGAGGTGACCGGTAAACGCGAATCAGATACCACAGTACAAGCGACCAAACAAAAAGCTTACAGCCTGTTATTTCAGCAGCGTTTTCCCGCAGAAGTTTATGCCTGGATGAATGAAATACGCCAGGAAGCCTATATTAAAATAAATAATCCGAATTATATTACTGAGAAACAATAATGGTAAAGCGTTTAATTATCACCGCCGGGGAACCGAGCGGCATTGGCCCGGACTTAATCCTGCAACTTGCTAAACAAGCCTGGCCTGTGGAATTAATTATTTGCACAGACAAAATGTTATTGGCTGAACGCGCCTCACAGCTTAATGAACAGGTAAAATTGCTTGATTATGATCCTCTGATAGCAGCCCAGGCAAGTCAGATTGGCAGCTTAAAAGTGGCTAATATTAACTTGCAGGCCCCCGTTACAGCGGGGAAATTAAATACTCTCAATGCTCAATTTGTTTTAGATACCCTGAGCTTTGCAAGCAAAGGCTGCTTGTCAGGAGAATTTTCAGCGGTTGTCACAGCCCCTGTGCATAAAGCCATTATTAATGATGCCGGGGTCGCCTTTAGCGGTCACACTGAGTTTTTTGCTCAGCAGGCAGGTGTTAATCTGGTGGTCATGATGTTAGCCACAACCGGACTGCGTGTGGCATTGGTCACAACGCATCTGCCTTTAGCCGATGTCTCCGCCGCCATTACCCAGTCCCGTTTAACGCAAATAATTCACATACTCAATCAAGAATTAAAAACAAAATATGCCATCAAGCAACCCCGTATTTATGTTTGCGGCTTAAACCCTCACGCAGGTGAAGGCGGCCACATGGGCCGGGAAGAAATTGATACCATAGAGCCGACGCTGGAGAAGTTACGTGCACAAGGGATCAACTTAATCGGCCCCCTGCCGGCAGATACACTTTTTCAGGAAAAATATTTAGCAGATGCAGATGCGGTTTTAGCCATGTATCATGATCAAGGCTTACCTGTTTTAAAATATAAAGGATTTGGAAAATCAGTCAATATCACCTTAGGCCTGCCCTTTATCCGCACTTCTGTGGATCATGGTACTGCGCTAGAATTAGCTGGCACGGGTAAAGCAGATCCGGGCAGCTTGCTATGCGCAGTCAATGAAGCAATAACTATGATTCAGAGCACCAATAAATAATAAACCAAGACAGTTAAAGAGCTGTTCTATTTTGCCGGTTAACCCTGGCAGGCAGAGCAGCACATTAATATTTTGGTATAAGTAACAAGGCAATCAACATGAATGATAAAACACACTTAGGTCATACGGCGCGTAAACGTTTTGGACAAAACTTCTTACACGATGATTACATTATTGATTCTATTGTTGCGGCTATCGCACCTCAATGGGAAGACAATATCGTTGAAATAGGCCCGGGATTAGGCGCACTGACCGAACCCGTTGCAAGCAAAGTGAAATGCTTGAATGTCATTGAACTCGATAGAGATTTGGCCGCGCGTTTAGCAGTGCATCCTGTCTTAGGCGATAAATTAAACATTACCCAAGCCGATGCGATGCAGTTTGATTTTGGTAAATTAGCCAGTGCAGACAAACCACTGCGGGTTTTTGGTAACTTGCCCTACAACATATCAACCCCCCTGATGTTTCATTTATTTGAATATGCGGACAAAATTTCCGATATGCATTTTATGCTCCAAAAAGAAGTGGTAAATCGTCTCTGCGCGGGTCCGAACTGTAAAGCCTACGGACGCTTAACCGTCATGGCGCAATATTATTGCCGGGTTATTCCTGTATTAGAAGTGCCGCCAACGGCTTTTAAACCGGCGCCTAAGGTTGATTCGGCAGTGGTACGTTTAGAGCCTTATGATACTCCCCCCTTTGTCGCTAAAAACCTAAAATTCCTCACCCAGGTTTGTTCAATGGCATTTAATCAGCGCCGTAAAACAATTCGTAATGCTTTACGTGATTTATTAAGTGTTGAACAATTACAAGAAATTGGTATTGATACAATCAAACGCGCAGAAAATATTAGCGTGGAAGAGTACGTTAATATTGCCAATTATCTTTATGATTTAAAGGAAGCTTAATAAAGATGGCCACCTATATAGTCGGCGATGTCCACGGCTGTTTCGATGAACTTCAAGCATTGCTTGAACTGGCTGAATTTGACCAAAAGAAGGATCAACTTTGGTTAACCGGGGACCTTGTCGGACGAGGACCAAAATCACTGCAAACATTACGTTTTGTCAAAAGCTTAGGCAACAGTGCAAAGATAGTATTGGGTAATCACGATCTGCACCTTTTGGCCATCCATCAAGGCATCCACTTTGATCGGGAAAGTGATAAATTAAGCGCATTATTAAACGCGCCGGATTGTGATGAGTTACTGACCTGGCTGCGTTTTCAACCGCTTTTTCTTCGCCACCCTGAATTTAACTTTGTGATGGTTCATGCGGGCATATCTCCCCAGTGGACTATCCGGCAAGCGGCAGGTTATGCTCAAGAAGTGCAAAGCATTTTACAGGGTAATGACTTTAAAACACTGCTTAAAAATATGTACGGCAATCACCCTGCTTCATGGAATGATAGTTTGCAGGGTATTGAGCGGTTACGTTTTATCATTAACGTATTCACCAGAATGCGTTATTGCCTGTTAGATGGTTCGATAGAGTTTTCTAACAAACTCGCCCCTGAGCAAACCGACAGCGCTGTTCTTAAACCCTGGTTTGAGATTAATACCTTAGATCAGAGCAGCAGCATAGTCTTTGGTCATTGGGCGGCGTTATTAGGTAATGTTATCAGACCGGGAATTTATGCTTTAGATACCGGTTGTGTCTGGGGAAACAGCCTGAGCATGTTACGTTGGCAAGATAAAAAAATATTTTCTTTTGCTTGCCAAGATCAAAAAGTCCACTGCTAATAAATCAATTCATTCGATCCAGTGTCACAAATTGATAATTATAACTGTTTTGCGCATCGGCCTGGTGTGCTTCTTTTTGTATTTCTTGCCAATTGGCGATCATTTTATAATCGGGAAACTGCGTATCACCCGCGGTTTTTAAATCAATAAAAGTAAGATACAAACGGCTTGCTTGTGGCAAAAACTGCTCATAAATCGTTGCACCACCGATCACCATCACTTCATCACAATCCTGCACAAGTGCGAGAGCCTGCTCAACGGTTTGCACACAGCAAACCCCCTCAATGCGGAGATTTTTATCGCGGCTTAAAAA
>DATBNI010000178.1:0-1921 GCA_036554425.1 Psychromonas sp. | reverse complement strand
AAACTTTGTCGGCAACATCAAATAACTCTTTATCCATGCGGTTAGAAACAATCACATCGGATACCGCTTTGAACTCAGCTAAATCCTTCACCACAATTGAATTGAAGAATAAAGGTTCAGTCATAACGGGTTCATAAACCACGACTTCAACACCCTTAGCTTTCAGGCGTTTCATGATCCCCTGAATACTTGAAGCTCGGAAATTATCAGAGCCTGATTTCATGATCAGACGATAAATTCCCACTCGTTTGGGATTACGTTTCAAAATAGACGCAGCAATAAAATCTTTACGCGTGGTATTGGCATCCACAATAGCACCAATAATACTGTTGGGCACACTGGCAAAGTTTGCCCGAAGTTGTTTTGTATCTTTAGGCAGGCAGTAGCCGCCGTAACCGAAAGAGGGGTTATTGTAATGATTACCAATACGCGAGTCCAAACCAACACCTTCAATAATCTGGCGCGTATCCAGGCCGTTGGATTCAGCGTAGGTATCCAACTCATTAAAATAGGCAACACGAAGCGCCAAATAAGTGTTAGAAAATAACTTAACGGCTTCAGCTTCCGTCGAGTTGGTAAACAGGACATCTATATCCTCTTTAACTGCGCCTTCAGTAAGCAGATCAGCAAAGACCTTTGCACGTTCGCTTTGTTCACCAATAATGATTCGGGAGGGGTGCAGATTATCGTACAGGGCCGTTCCTTCACGCAGGAATTCAGGCGAAAACAGTATATTTTCAGTGTTAAACTTTTCACACACTGATTGTGTATAACCGACAGGCACAGTCGATTTAATAACCATCACCGCATCAGGGTTAATTGCCAAGACATCTTTAATTACCGCCTCGACCGATGAGGTATTAAAATAGTTTGTGACAGGATCATAATCAGTCGGTGTAGAAATAATGACAAAGTCGGCATTTTTATAAGCAGACTCTTTATCGAGGGTTGCGGTAAAGTTTAACGCTTTATTTTTCAAAAAATATTCAATTTCCGGATCGACAATAGGCGATCTTTTATCATTTAAAAGATTAACTTTTTCTTCAATGATATCAACGGCGATAACTTCATTATGCTGTGCTAATAACATAGCATTTGATAGGCCGACATAGCCAACACCTGCAATTGCAATTTTCATATTTTTACTCTTCTTATCATTTTTTTACCGATTTTATTGTTCATAACGATACAATTATCATTTGATAATTGTATGTTAAATGAGATTGATGCTACTGACCAATTGGGAGGATCTCTTTTCCCAACTAGATTACTATTATAGGTTACTGCAGAAGCTCTATATCACTCACAGCTGGAAGAAAAAACGCTTCCGGCTGTGACAGGATCAAAAGAAACCTAGTTAAGTTTATAAAAATCACGGTACCAATCGACAAAGGCCTGAACACCTTCTTTTACACTCATCTCTGGTTTATAACCCGTCGCCTCAAAGAGATCCGTGGTGTCAGCATAGGTTTGATAAACATCACCGGCCTGCATCGGCATAAAGTTCTTCTTCGCTTCAATACCTAAGGAGCTTTCCAAGGCTTCAACAAAATCCATCAATTTAACAGGATTACCATTACCAATGGTATACAGGCGGTAAGGTGCAGAACTCTTTGCCGGAGAGCCGGTTTCCACCGTCCAGTGCTGATCTTTTAGCGGAACAATGTCCTGAATGCGGAGAATGCCCTCGATAATATCATCAATATAAGTAAAGTCACGGAACATGTCGCCGTTATTATAAATATCAATCACTTCACCTTCGAGTATCTTCTTGGTGAATTTAAACAGTGCCATATCAGGCCTGCCCCACGGACCATAAACAGTAAAAAAGCGTAAACCAGTTGTTGCTAGATCGTATAGATGAGAATAACTATGAGCCATCAACTCATTGGATTTTTTAGTCGCGGCATATAATGAGATA
>DATBNI010000176.1:0-2116 GCA_036554425.1 Psychromonas sp. | reverse complement strand
ATGCTTGTTTCTGCCACGGTTTCTTCGGTTTATTATGATCTTTATAAAAAGCAAATTATAGAAAATAAAATTGTAGCACTGGATGCGCATCTGCAAAATCTATTATTGCGCACCGAATATGAGCTGGATTATGTTAAAAGTTATTTAATACAAAAAATTGAGAGCAAAGAGGCGCTTCTTGTTTTTAATGCCAAACAAGGTGGTAATAAACTGTCCGCCCCTGATATCACGGAGTTTCTTAACCTATTTGTTGATCAAGAAAATAGTGCCAATAATAACGGTAATATAATTAATGATTTTATTGTTTTTGATACTGATAAAAAACTGATTGTTCATATTAATACACGCGATCCCTTTGCTGAGCCAATTTTAAAAAAATCAGCCAAAGAAATCTTGGATCAGTCTGGGGGGCAAATTGCTCAGAAGAAAAAGATTTCTCAATATCACTATTTTCTTGACAGCCCCTATATTAATCAAATTCCGTCTTTATATATTGTAGAGGCTTTTTCACCCTATCAGTTAAGCTCTAAATCATCCTATGATCGTAACGATGATACTTATTTGTTACAAGCGCAACCGGATATAAATTTCTTTAAAACAGAAATTATGACGCTTATTAACGAACATCATGGATATTTTAACTACCAGTTTATAGATAAAAATATTACCGCTGATAAATTATCCTTCACCAGCATCCCATTTCAACTAAATGATGATGGCGCTTATCAAGGCAGATTTGCAAGTCCATTATTTGATATTATATTCACACTGGATGAAAGCTATTTTGCAGAGCAGTTAAATAAACTTATTGTTAAACTTTTATTACTAAGTCTGGTTCTCATTATCTTAAGTTATTTGCTACTTATGTGGTTAATTGACCAACAAATTATATCGCCTATCACCAAACTGGCTAAAAGTATAAAGGCAGTTGAAGCTTCACTTGTTGTCGAGCTTAAGCCACTGACAACTAAAGATGAAGTTGCTGATTTAAATGAAAGTTATATTTCACTTATTAATAAAATAAATAACCTGGCAAGCAATGACTCACTGACGGGCCTTGCAAACAGGGGAAGCTTTAACGAAAAATTATCCGCCATAATGGATACCAGTCAAGAAAGTCAAACCTATGTCGCGGTTTTTTTTATCGATTTGGATAATTTTAAATATGTAAACGATACTTTTGGCCACGATGCAGGAGATCGTTTGCTGGTTGTTTTTAGCCAGAGGCTAAAACAGATGCTAAGGGCAGAGGATAAGTTCATTTCAGGCGATATGATTAACAGTATTGCCAGACTTGGCGGGGACGAATTTGTTATTTTAATGAATGGATTACCCTCAATCGAGGCGATAGCGAGTATCGGAAAACGCATTTGTGATTTATTTCACAACGGTTTTAGTATTGGTGAAGATCAATTTGATGTGCATGCCAGTATCGGCATTGCTTATTCAAATGACCATGAAACCAATGGCGAGATCTTATTAACCCAAGCCGATGACGCCATGTATTTAGCCAAAAGAGCAGGGAAAAATAACTTTAAGCTTTTTTCTGATGAGATTAAGGAGAAAATTATTTTTGAAAAAAACATCGAAACAGAGTTAATAATTGCATACCGAGATAATCAATTATGTTCAGTGTTTATGCCCACTTACAGTGCTGAAACATTAGAGTTAAAGGGATATGAAGTATTATTACGCTGCCCAAGTCTGATGAATGCCGGTATCGGATCCGATATTTATATTCCGATTGCCGAAAATTCAGAGATTATTTTAGCCATTGATTTGTGGATTGCTAAACAAGCTGTTACTCGACTTGAAGAGGTGATCCATAAAAATGGATTTACAGGTTTCTTTTCGTTCAATGTTTCTTCCAGATCATTAAGAAATGATATGTTTTATGAGATGTTAAAAAATATTCTCAATAACAGTGACATAAATCCTAACCAGCTGGCGCTTGAAATAACAGAAACCTGTTTGATGCCTGATGATCATCAAGCGGTTACCAGCCTGAATCAACTTAAATCCTTAGGTGTACGCATCGCACTTGATGATTTTGGTACAGGTTATACCTCATTTGGGCAAATAGTTAATTATCCTTTAGATACATTGAAAATTGATC